>NZ_AUTP01000168.1:0-50740 GCF_000498075.1 Pseudoalteromonas sp. TAB23 | reverse complement strand
TTTCCTTGGTAGAAGAAGTTGGCTGGGATACCAGGATTTGAACCTGGGAATGCCAGGATCAAAACCTGGTGCCTTACCGCTTGGCGATATCCCAACAAAGAATTAATGATAATTTTATTTCTTATCAAGAAATGGTGCGGAAAGAGAGACTTGAACTCTCACAACCGAAGTTACTGGAACCTAAATCCAGCGCGTCTACCAATTCCGCCACTCCCGCATCGTTTGTACAATAAAGTACAGGTAGTTATTTTAAACTCTTCATTGAGCTGCAATTTAACTCTTGCAGAGCCATTTCTAAAAGAAGAAATGGTGGCTAAGACGGGATTTGAACCTGTGACCCCATCATTATGAGTGATGTGCTCTAACCAGCTGAGCTACTTAGCCATTGTTGGCTGGGATACCAGGATTTGAACCTGGGAATGCCAGGATCAAAACCTGGTGCCTTACCGCTTGGCGATATCCCAACAATAACAATTGATAGTTTTAATTCTTATCAAGAATTATGGTGCGGAAGGAGAGACTTGAACTCTCACATCCTAAAATACTGGAACCTAAATCCAGCGCGTCTACCAATTCCGCCACTCCCGCACACAAGGTAGTTATTTTAAACTCTTCATTGAGCAACAAAAAAATAATGGTGGCTAAGACGGGATTTGAACCTGTGACCCCATCATTATGAGTGATGTGCTCTAACCAGCTGAGCTACTTAGCCATCTTTTTTTGTTAGCACTTCATCGCTGAGTGCGGGGCGTATTATGCTGATATGACCCAAATTCGTCAACACCTTTTTTGCAAAAAAACACTTAACTGTGTTTGTTTGCAGGAAAATTAAGCTAACAGGCTAAAATTTAATAAAAATGCTGTTTTTTTAGCTGCCTTTAAGGCGCGGAATCTTAATTAACCCTGTACTTCTTTAATTAAGCGATATTACAAAGATAGACTAGGGCCTGTTTATCTTTTGAGGTTAAATTTGCAGCAGTGTGTTTGGTATTTAGACAAGGCAGAGCCTATGTAGTGTGGTTGTTCCCCATAAATAGGCGATAACGTAGAATAAATGCCAAACACACGCTGCCCGAAGGGTTCTGCCTAGGGGAAATTTACTCTTTGTTGCTCGGTTTTTACTTAGTACACTAGGTTGTTACAAACCTCTCGCCGCGATTAAATCTTCCTTGGATTGAACAAATTTTAATCCTAAAAGGTCAACAGGCCCTGATTGAGCTTAATTATTATTTTTATAATATTTAAATACAAAAAAGGCTCGTAAAAACGAGCCTTTAAAAATTATTACCAAGTGAAATTGGTTTAATTTGTACTTATACGTTGAACAAGAAGTTCATTACATCGCCATCTTTAACAATGTACTCTTTACCTTCTTGACGCATCTTACCTGCTTCTTTTGCGCCACTCTCACCTTTAAAGGCAACAAAGTCGTCAAAAGCAATAGTTTGCGCACGGATAAAGCCACGCTCGAAGTCGGTATGGATTTTACCCGCTGCTTGTGGTGCTGTTGCACCTACAGGGATTGTCCATGCGCGTACTTCTTTTACGCCAGCTGTGAAATAAGTTTGTAATTGTAGTAATTCATAACCACCACGAATAACAAGGTTAAGACCTGGCTCTTCTAGACCAAGATCAGCCATAAACTCTAGCTTGTCTTCGTCATCTAGTTCTGAAAGCTCAGACTCGATAGCGGCACATACAGGAACAACAATCGCATCTTCAGCTGCGGCAATAGCGCGTACGCGGTCAAGGTATGGGTTATTTTCAAAACCATCTTCTGCAACGTTTGCAATATACATTGTTGGTTTAATCGTTAAGAAGTTAATAGAGCTGATTGCTGCTTTTTCTTCTTTAGTTAGTGCTAGACCACGTAAAGTTAAGCCTTCGTCAAGATGCACTTTTACTTTTTCAAGTACAGCATTTTGCTCTTTAGCGTCTTTATCGCCACCTTTTGCTTTTTTTGAATTACGGAAAAGGGCTTTTTCAGCGCTATCCATATCAGCAAGTACTAACTCAGTGTTGATTACGTCAATATCGTCAGCAGGGTCAATAGTGCCTGCTACGTGGATGATGTTTTCATCTTCAAAACAGCGAACTACGTGGCCAATTGCATCGGTTTCACGAATGTTAGCTAAAAACTGGTTACCAAGGCCTTCACCTTTAGATGCGCCTTTTACTAAGCCAGCAATGTCTACAAATTCCATACTAGTGGTAAGAACTCGTTGAGGATTAACAATTTTAGCAAGTTCGTCTAGACGAGGATCTGGCACAGGTACCACACCTGTATTAGGCTCAATGGTACAAAAAGGAAAGTTAGCGGCTTCAATACCCGCTTTAGTTAGTGCATTGAAAAGCGTTGATTTACCAACGTTAGGCAAGCCAACGATGCCACATTTAAAACCCATAGTAAGATACCTTGTTTAGAATTCGTTTAAACGGTGTACTTGGACCCAAGTTACTAGGGTTTAAACGAATGTAGTCTGTTTTGTGCTTTTAACACACCATCTTTTGCAAGTATTTCCATGCAACGAACTGCTTCATCAACAGCAGCATCCATTTTTTCTTGGTCTGCTTTGGCTGCTTTTCCAAGCACCCAACCAGTAACCATTTCACGATGCCCCGGATGACCTACACCAATGCGCAAGCGCATAAAGTCTTTTTGATTTGCCATTTTTGCAATAATGTCTTTTAAACCATTATGACCGCCATGCCCGCCGCCTTTTTTTAACTTGGCAACGCCTGGGTCTAAATCCAATTCGTCATGGGCAACTAAAATGTCCTCGACAGGGATTTTGAAAAAATTAGCTAAACTACCGACCGCTTTACCACTTAAATTCATGTAAGTAGTGGGGATCAATAATTTGAATTCTTGGCCTTGAATGATCACTTTGCCTGTAAGGCCGTGATATTTAGGATCGTATTTTAGGGTGCAGTTGTAGCGTGCAGCGATTTGCTCGATGAACCAAGCACCTGCATTGTGGCGTGTGTTTGCGTATTCGGGGCCTGGATTAGCCAGGCCCACAAGCATTTGAATAGAATTCAAGGTTGCGAGACCTTAAAAATTATTCTGCTGCTGCAGCGTCGTCTTCAACTGGAGCTGCTTTGTTTGCTTTGATAGTCAGGATAGACTGATCATGGCCTTCGCCTTTACCTAAATCTACAGAGCTAACGCCTTTAGGGAAAGTAAGGTCAGAAATATGAACAGAATCGCCAACAACAAACTTAGAAACATCTACTTCAATGAATTCTGGAAGTGCTTTTGGAAGACACGTAATTTCAACTTCAGTTAACTGGTGAACAACAGTTGCGCCAGCTTTAGTTACAATATCTTCACCGATGAAGTGAAGAGGAACTTTAGTTTGAAATTTATGAGTAGCATCTACACGTTGGAAATCAAGGTGAGTAAGCTTAGGCTTGAATGGGTGACGTTGGATATCTTTTAAGATTACTTCAACAGCTTCGCCATCTACGTTAAGCGTAAGGATATGCGTGTAAAAACCTTCGTCTTCTTGTGCTTTGATCATATCTTTATGAGCAAAAGTAAGAGATAAAGCTTCTTTGTCAGCTCCGTAAAGGATTGCAGGAACTTTGTCTTCGCGACGTAGGCGGCGGCTCGCACCAGTACCAGTTTCTACGCGAAGTTCAGCGTTATATGTATAAGTTTTGTTAGACATGATGTCTCCAGTTATTAAAATGTGTAGGGCCTTTGCGACCAAGGTCCCTAGCCAAAAGGCGCGCTATCATACCACCACGCCCAGACAAAATAAACATCGCTTACAAAAAAAGCGCCAAAAGGCGCTTTTATACTCAGGAATGTTTAATTTTAGTGTTCAAACATCGCTGAGATAGATTCTTCGTTACTAATACGACGAATAGTCTCTGCTAACATGTCAGCAAGCGTAAGTACCTTAATTTTATCAAGGGCTTTAAGCTCGTCAGATAGCGGAATTGAGTCAGTTACAATTACTTCGTCAATCATCGAGTCACGTAAGTTTTCTGCTGCTTTACCTGAAAGAATAGGGTGCGTTGCGTATGCAAATACGCGCTTAGCGCCATGTTCTTTAAGTGCTTCTGCGGCTTTACATAACGTACCACCGGTATCAATCATATCATCTACGATAATACAATCACGACCTTCAACGTCACCAATAATGTGCATTACTTGAGAAACGTTTGCTTGAGGGCGACGTTTATCAATGATTGCTAAATCGGTATCGTTTAGTAGTTTTGCAATTGCACGTGCGCGTACAACACCACCAATATCTGGAGATACAACAACGACGTCTTCAAAGTCGCGTTCTTTCATATCTTCAAGTAATACAGGGCTGCCAAATACGTTGTCTACTGGTACATCAAAGAAGCCTTGGATTTGTTCAGCGTGTAAATCAACCGTAAGAACACGGTCAACACCAACGCTTGATAAGAAATCGGCAACAACTTTAGCGGTAATTGGAACACGGGCAGAACGTACACGACGGTCTTGGCGCGCATAACCAAAATAAGGAATGACGGCAGTAATACGACCTGCAGATGCACGACGTAGAGCATCAACCATAACGATAAGTTCCATTAGGTTATCGTTTGTAGGGGCACAGGTTGATTGCAAGATAAAAACGTCCGAGCCACGAACATTTTCATTTATTTGAACACTGATCTCACCGTCGCTAAAACGGCCAACAACAGCATCGCCTAATTCAATATATAAACGTTTTGCAACTTTTTGAGCTAACTCAGGTGTTGCGTTACCAGCGAAGAGCTTCATGTCAGGCACGGTAGGGTTCCTCAGGCACTGAATATTTGGACTAACGGGCAATGATAAATACCACTGCGAGTTAACTTATGATTACTTGTACGTTACTTCATTGATCGAATATGGCGGNGCGCTTGAAGCCACAAAACCCTGCCAAGTATGGGGGAGATTTTCAAGTACATCTTGTGCTTGAACTTGACTAGCAAATTCGACAAAACAACATGAACCTGTTCCGGTCATCTTCGACGGTGCGTATTTTAGCAACCACTGGAGGGTTTTTTCAACCTCGGGGCAAAGCTTTTTAACTAAAGGCTCACAATCGTTGGTTAAAGTATGGTGTTTCCAATCGCCTATTATTTTTGGTGTGTCGCGTTTTAAATCTGGATGTGTAAATATTTTTGCGGTACTTACATGTTGATTTGGGTGTACAACGCAGTACCATTTTTGTTCAAGTTTTACCTGGTGTAATTTCTCACCAATACCATGCGCTATGGCGCTTTGCCCTTGTATGAACACCGGAACATCAGCCCCTAATTTAAGTCCTAATTGGGCTAGAATTTCTAAATTTAGTTCTAATTTCCATAATTTATTTAGGGCTAATAAAGTACTTGCGGCGTCGGATGAACCACCTCCAACACCTCCGCCCATCGGTAAGCGTTTAATTAAATTTATTTTTACACCCAAAGAGGTTTTACAGTGTGTTTGTAATAATAAAGCCGCTTTATAGATGAGATTATCATTTAGAGGTATGTCTTTAGTATCACCACCGACAGAAATACCACCGTCTGTTGTTAGCTCAAAATGCAACTCATCACCAAAATTTAAAAAAGTAAATAAGGTTTCGAGTTCATGATAGCCATCTTCTCGGCGAGCATTAATATGTAAAAATAAATTGAGTTTTGCCGGGGCAATAAGTGAAAAAGAGGTTTTGTTATTCATGCTTATTTAAACTGCCAATCGTAGAGTTGAATTTTTATTTTTATTTGTTGATGCTTTAACGTCAGTTTAGTTGGTAACCAGTAACCTGCGTTTTGTACGTAAGTGCCGTAATCTATTTGCCATTTTTTGCCTGCATTATCAAACCATAATACTTGCTTTGCGCGGCCTAGTTCATCAACGACTAAACTTTGATCGTCAATGGTGCCCTTAAGCCAATTATCGGCATTATCAACAGGGAGTGTAAAACCCGTTAAACGCTTTAAAAGCTCTGCAGCATTAGTATCAAAGTACTCATCACCGTCAAACTCTAATTCAGCACCATTTGATGTTTGTTTAAGCGACAAAATACGAGTACCAATAAAAGTAGTCAGTATTAAATTATTGGAATTTGTTGTTTGCTGCCAATTTAAGTTTGCAGATTGACGCTCTTCTGGGCTTATAAACGCGAGTTTACCCTCGACCTGCCAAGTTTTTTGAGCAGCTAAACGTGGTTTCCAATCATCATAAAGTGTTGTTTTTGTATCAATTTGATGGGCACAGCCACCTAAAAATAAAAAAAACATGAATAAAATCAAATATTGTCGAATCAAATGTTGTTCCTTACTTTCCATATTCCGCTGATTTTTGGTAAAATTACCGCCTTTGAAGTAGGGCTCAGCAATATTTGGCAAATATGACCATAATAGCACTAGGTATAAATCACAAAACCGCATCCGTAGAATTACGTGAAAAAGTGGCTTTTTCGCCTGAGCAAATTTCAGAGGCGTTGCAACAATTAAGTGGCCATGCCGACTTTAATGAAGCGGTTATTGTGTCTACCTGTAATCGAACCGAGATCTATTGTAGCCTCGCTCAGCAAAATTCCCAAACACTGTTAACTTGGCTTGCCAGTTTCCATGGTTTGGATGAACATGAACTGAGCAGCAATATATACTGCCATGAAGGTAATGACGCCATTAACCACTTAATGCGCGTAGCGTGTGGGTTGGATTCTTTGGTATTAGGCGAGCCGCAAATTTTAGGGCAAATAAAGCAATCGTTTTTTAGTGCTAAAACCCACGATGCAATAGGGGTTACTTTTGATAGGTTGTTTCAAAAAACCTTTTCGGTAGCAAAACAAGTTCGTACTGAAACAAATATAGGCGCAAGTGCCGTGTCGGTTGCATTTGCGGCTGTTAACTTAGCAAAACATATTTATGGCAAGCTTGATCAAACCAATGTGCTATTAATTGGTGCTGGTGAAACCATTGAACTGGTTGCTAAACATTTATATCAAAATGAGCCTAAAAAAATAACGGTCGCGAATAGAACAATTGAACGTGCTCGCAGCCTTGCTGATGAAGTGTCGGCAGATGTTATCGCACTTGCACAGTTGCCAGAACGTTTACATGAAGCCGATATAGTCATTAGTTCTACCGCCAGTACTTTACCTATTATTGGTAAAGGGGTGGTTGAGCAAGCGCTTAAGCAGCGCCGACACAAGCCTATGCTATTTATAGATATTGCGGTTCCGCGCGATATAGAAAGCCAAGTAGGTGAGCTAGATGCTGCCTATTTATATTCCGTTGATGACTTACAAACCATTGTAAGCGAGAATATGGCAGCGCGTGAGCAAGCTGCACAGCAAGCGCAAATAATTATTACTGAACGCACCAAAGAATTTGCAATGTGGATGCGCTCACTCGATTCGGTAGATTTAATCCGCCATTATCGAAATGATGTACAAACAATTAAGTCAGAGCTTGTAGAGCGTGCTGTTAGTCAGCTAAATACAGGTAAAGATGCAGAAAAAATTATATTAGAGCTCGCCAATAAATTAACCAATCGCTTAATGCACGCGCCTACCCGTGCAATACAAGACGCAGCGAAAAAAGGTGAAGTGGCGCAGCTAAACCAGTTGAAAAAAATGTTAGGTATTGATCAGGAATAACCGTTAAATGAAAGAGTCTGTTTATAATAAATTAGAAACCTTAGTAGAGCGTTACGAAGAAGTACAAGCGCTGCTAAGCGACCCGTCGGTCATTAGTGATCAAAATCGTTTTCGTGGGCTTTCAAAAGAATACTCTGAGCTTGAAGAGATTGTAAAAACGTTTTTAACTTACAAAGAAACGCAAGATGATTTAGCCAGTGCAGAAGAAATGCTTAAAGATTCTGACCCTGAAATGCGTGAAATGGCGCAAGAAGAATATAAAGAAGCTAAAGCACAAATTTTGGTAATTGAAGATCAAATTCAAGTATTAATGTTGCCAAAAGATCCGCGAGATAACAATAACGTGTTTGTTGAAGTACGAGCAGGGACGGGCGGTGATGAAGCGGCTATTTTTGCTGGCGACTTGTTCCGTATGTACAGCCGCTACGCAGAAAATAAAAAATGGAAAGTAGAAGTTGTGAGCACCAATGAAGGTGAGCACGGTGGTTACAAAGAAGTTATTGCAAATATTAGTGGCGAAGGCGTTTACGGTCAATTAAAGTTTGAATCAGGTGTACACCGCGTACAACGTGTGCCAGAAACTGAGTCACAAGGGCGAGTTCATACCTCTGCGTGTACTGTTGCGGTAATGGCGGAAGTACCAGAGGCCGAAGCGATACAAATTAATACCGCAGATTTAAAAGTTGATACATTTCGTGCATCAGGCGCAGGTGGTCAGCACGTTAATAAAACAGATTCTGCTATTCGACTTACACATATACCTACCGGTGTTGTGGTTGAGTGTCAGGATCAACGTTCACAGCATAAAAACCGTGCTAAAGCGATGTCGGTACTTGCAGCACGTTTGCAACAGGCTGAAGATGAAAAGCGCCATGCGGCAGAAGCATCTGAACGTCGTGACTTAGTAGGTAGTGGCGATCGTTCTGAACGTATCCGTACTTATAACTACCCACAAGGTCGTATTACCGATCACCGTATTAACTTAACACTTTATCGCTTGAATGAAGTGGTAGCGGGTGATTTAAGCTGCGTTATTGACCCATTAATGCAAGAACATCAAGCTGACTTATTAGCGGCTATGGGCGACGAGTAATCGTGAGCCAAACTCTTGAACAAGCTATTGCTGCAGGCGCTAATTTATTAGCACCTAGCAGCGAAAGTGCTAAATTAGACGCACAAGTTTTACTTCTACATATTCTTCAAAAACCTCACAGTTACCTTTTCACTTGGCCAGAGCATGCGCTTAATGCCGAACAACAACAGCAATTTAATACATTTTGCCAAAGACGTTTAAACGGTGAACCTGTTGCACATATTACGGGGCAACGTGAATTTTGGAGCTTATCGCTTGAAGTCAACGCAACAACTTTAATACCTCGACCAGATACCGAAACGTTAGTAGAACAAGCGCTTGAAGTGGCTGTACCTGCTACAGCTAAAGTGCTTGATTTAGGCACGGGTACTGGTGCAATAGCGCTGGCATTGGGTAGTGAAATGCCTAATTGGCAAATTATTGCAGTAGATAGAGTAAGCGATGCAGTTGCACTGGCTACACGTAACCAGCAGCGATTGGCGATTAATAACGTTCACGTTAAGCAAAGCAACTGGTTTAGCGAGTTACATGGTGAGAAATTCAACCTAATTGTCACTAACCCACCTTATATTGAAAGCAGTGATATACATTTAAATCAGGGCGATGTGCGCTTTGAGCCTTTGTCGGCATTAGTGGCTGATGATTGTGGAATGTCTGATATTAAACAAATAATTACACAATCACGTGACTATTTGTTATCTAGTGGCTATCTTTTAATAGAACACGGTTTTGAGCAAGGTGAAGCTGTTCGTCATTTTTTCAAAAAAATGGCATTTGTGAATATTAAAACAGTGAAAGACTTTGGTGATAACGACCGTGTAACGTTTGCACAGTGGCCCTAAAGAATAATAATTGCCTGCTAGTGCGTTAAATAATGCCATGAAGGAATTTCGACTATGATGGGTGATTTTTTATTTTCAGATGAGCCAGAAGAAGCAATCAATGAGATTGAACTCGGTACCTGGAAAGTATTAATCGTTGATGATGAACCTGAAGTTCATGCTGTTACAAAACTAGCGTTGAGTGATTTTGAGTTTCAAAATAAACGCTTAGAATTTATTAGTGCGTACTCAGGTGCTGAAGCAAAAGAGCTTGTGAAAGAGCATCCAGATGCAGCCATTGTACTACTTGATGTAGTAATGGAGACCGATGATGCCGGTTTGCAAGTTGCTAAGTTTATTCGTGAAGAAGCTAAAAATAATCATATTCGAATTATTTTAAGAACGGGTCAACCTGGTCAAGCACCTGAACGACAAGTAATTATTAATTATGATATTAACGATTACAAATCTAAAACAGAGCTAACGGCTCAAAAGTTATTTACTGTTATTATGTCGAGCCTGCGCTCGTATCGGGATATTATTTCGATTGAGCAGTCACGCGAAGGGCTTGAGAAAATAATTATAGCGTCCCGTGATATTTTTTCTGCGCATTCAATAGAGCACTTTATTGAAGGCGTTATGCAGCAGTTAACTTCTTTACTTGGTATTGCTGATCAAGCTATGTATGCAACTACTTTAGTTGCGCAAAATCCTGAGGCACAAAATAATAAAAAATTAATTGTTTGCTCGGGTACCGGTGACTTTGAAAAAAGTGAAGGTAAAGAGCTCGATGAAGTATTACAAGCTGAACAGTTAAGTGCATGTCATCAGGCGCTTAATGAAAAAAGTATTATTTATAAAGATAACTACTTATTTGCGTATTGTAGCAGTGAGTACAATCATAATTCGATGCTATTTATATCAGGTATTCCAAAGGATTTAACGGATACTCAGCGCCATTTAATTAAGATTTTTTCTCAAAATGTGCAACTTGCGTTTGAAAATGTACAACTTCAGTCTGAAATAGAAGCAACGCAACAAGAGCTTGTTTACAGGTTAAGTGAAGCAGTAGAGCAACGCTCAACAGAAACGGGTAATCATGTTAAGCGTGTAGCACATATTTGTCATATATTGGCACAAGGGTATGGCTTATCTAAGCATGATGCTGATTTAGTAAGGTTGGCGTCGCCTCTTCATGATGTAGGCAAAGTGGGCATTCCTGATGCGGTATTAAATAAACCAGCAAAGTTAGACGCCCAAGAATGGGAAGTGATGAAAACCCATACTGATAAAGGCTATACTATTTTAAAAGACTCGCCGCATGAGATTGTTAGTGCAGGTGCAATTATTGCAAAAGAGCATCATGAAAAATGGGATGGCTCTGGTTACCCACAAGGTTTAAGCGGAAACGCAATTAATGTATTTGGTCGCATAGTTGCACTTGCTGATGTATACGATGCACTTCGCCATAAACGATGCTATAAAGAACCTTGGACACTGCAAAACGTAGTTGATGAAATTAACGCTCAAAAAGGCACACACTTTGAACCAAAATTGGTTGAAGTATTTAACGAGAAGCTTGATGAGTTAGAAGCGGTTCTTAACCGTTTTCCTGATTAAATTTTTATAAAACAGAAGTACAGGGGCATATGGATTATTTAGCAGTAAAGCATTCACACATGGCAATTGCGATGTTGAGTGTGATTTTATTTTATGTTCGCGCATTTTCGCGAATGGGCAGTGGTAAATTAGCAAAAAATAAAGCGGTAATGATTGGTAGTCATAGTATAGATACTTTGTTATTAGTGTCTGCACTTACGCTTATATTTATGGCTAAAATTAACCCGTTTGAACAATATTGGCTATTAGAAAAAATAGTTTTAGTGGTTATATATATTGGTATTGGGGCTAAAAGCGCCAGACAAACTAAAATGACGGCTAAAGTTGCTTACGTTTTAGTTAACACTGCTGTTATTTTAGCGATAGGTTATTTAGCGACGTCTAAATCAGCTTTTTTGCTTTAAAATACCTGACTATTTGAGCTTTATAGTTGTTTTATAAAGCTCAAATACGACTCCCTCTCAGAAAATATTCAAAAACATCTCTATATTGGTATATAGCTTTAAAGTTAGGTAAACTAAGCCTTCGTTTTCTAAAATGTTGCAGTATTAATGACTACCCTCGGGTTTGACGAACACGATGAATCTTATCTTGATGATGCTTACGATGAATTTACACCTCCAGCGATTTACCGCTGTATTAAAGCAGAGTCAAAATGGGACCCTCAGATAGATTTAACACCATGTTATGAAACTTTAACTGACTTTGAACAGCAAATTTCAGCGCTGTGTTTAAAAGTGAGTGATGAGCACGATCGCTTCGAAAAATTATTAGATATGTTTTACAGCGATTGGCTATTTAGTGCCTCAGGCTTAAAAGTGCCAGAATACAAATTAAATACATTAAGCTATACGCTTTCTATGCGTAGTGGCTCACCAACAACGCTTGCAATTATACTTTGTCACTTTTTACAACACGCTAACTTTGATGCAAATCTTAGTCTTACGCTGGGTGATGTTGGTGTTCATGTGGCGATAAGTGATGAAGAGGGCTATATAATTGAGCCAAGCAGCGGGCAACAAAGCTGGTATATCATCCCTGAAAACGCAGATGAAGATGATGGGCAAGAACAAGAGCCTTTAGAGTTAATTTTTGATGACGAAGTATATAAGCTATTTTTAGCTCAGCAAAAATGGTCTTTCATTAGCGAAAACAAATTTGGTCATGCTTTGACCTGTGTAGAGATGCTAATGGAGCTAATAGGCGACGACCCGTATGAGAGACGCGACAGAGGTTACTTATTAAATCAGCTCGGTTGCCCTAAAATGGCACGTGATGATTTACAGTTTTTTGTCGATGAGTGTCCGGACGATCCTGCAATAGAGATTATTCAACACCAAATAGAAGAACTAGAAGATAATAATAAAACGCACCATTAAGAATAGGAATAATTATGGTTGAAACTCAAAGCGCATTAATTACAAATGATGCCGTTGTGCTTGGTTTGCTTGCTGTTATTTTGGGGGTTATTTTTAAAACCTCAAACAGTGAGCGTCCAGCTTTAAAACGATTTTATAAATACGTACCTGCTTTACTACTGTGTTACTTTTTACCTTCGTTATTAAATACCTTTGGTATTGTAGATGGTAATAAATCTAATGTTTATTATGTGGCTTCGCGCTACTTACTGCCTGCTTGTTTAATACTACTTACCATTAGTATTGATTTAAAAGCTATTATTAACTTAGGCCCTAAAGCGCTCATTATGTTTTTAGTGGGTACATTGGGCATTGTTATTGGTGGGCCATTAGCTATTTTAGTAGTGAGTGCATTTGATCCAAGTATTGTTGGTGGTCATGGGCCCGATGCAGTATGGCGCGGTATGACAACCGTTGCGGGTAGCTGGATTGGCGGTGGTGCTAACCAGGCATCAATGAAAGAGATGTTTGAAGTGGGTGGTGATATATTTTCTGTAATGATTACAGTAGATGTAATAGTCGCGAATATTTGGATGGCTGTTTTATTGTTAATGGCAGCAAATCATAAAAAAATTGATGCTGCTACGGGTGCTGATACAAGCGCAATTGAAGATTTAAAAAAACGTGTTGAAGCCTATCATGCTGAACACGCGCGTATTCCTACTCTTAACGATTACATGACGCTGCTTGCAATTGCATTTGGTATAACCGGTTTAGCGCATTTTTGTGCTGACTTTTTAGGTCCGTACTTTGGCACTACTTATGAGTGGGCAAAAGAATACAGCTTAAACAGTAAATTCTTTTGGCTAATTGTTATATCAACAACGATTGGCATAGGCTTATCGTTTACTAAAGTTAGACAAATAGAAGCGTTTGGCGCTTCAAAGGTAGCCTCTAGCTTTTTATATATTTTAGTCGCATCGATTGGTTTGCATATGAATGTAACCGCTATTTTTAATAACCCTGGGTTATTTTTAGTTGGCGCAATTTGGATGCTAGTGCATGCAAGCATAATGTTAGTAGTAGCTAAACTAATTAAAGCACCGTTATTTTATATGGCTGTGGGCTCGCAGGCTAATGTGGGCGGTGCAGCGTCTGCACCTGTTGTAGCATCAGCGTTTCATCCGTCATTAGCGCCTGTTGGTGTTCTGTTAGCTGTACTGGGCTATGGTGTGGGTACTTATATGGCTTATATTTGTGGATTAATGATGCAAGCAGTTGCACCGTAAGGAATTTAAATGAAAGACCAAATTATTAAAATCAATGAAATTGAACTAGCAAACAACAAACCGTTTGTATTGTTCGGTGGTATTAACGTATTAGAATCTCGCGATTTAGCTATGCGTGTTGCAGAGCATTACGTAGAAGTTACGACGAAACTCAATATTCCTTATGTATTTAAAGCGTCATTTGATAAGGCTAACCGTTCTTCAATCAATTCGTACCGTGGTCCTGGTATGGAAGAAGGTTTAAAAATATTTGAAGAGATTAAAAAGACTTTCAACATACCGCTTATTACTGATGTACATGAACCTCATCAAGCAGCACCTGTTGCTGAAGTTGTTGATGTAATTCAGTTACCAGCCTTTTTAGCACGTCAAACAGATTTAGTTGTGGCGATGGCTAAAACAGGTGCAATTATTAACGTGAAAAAACCACAGTTTTTAGCGCCACATGAAATGCGCCATATCATTACTAAATTTAATGAAGCCGGTAATAATAACATAGCACTTTGTGAGCGCGGTTCTAGCTTTGGTTACAACAACCTAGTGGTTGATATGCTGGGTATGGATGATATGAAAGCAATGGCGCCTGTTATTTTTGATGCAACACATGCACTTCAGCGCCCAGGTGGCCGAGCTGATTCTGCTGATGGTCGTCGTGCACAAGCAGCAGAGCTTGCACGCAGCGGTATGGCGCTAGGTATTGCAGGTTTATTTATTGAGGCGCATCCAAACCCTAACGAAGCTAAATGTGATGGCCCATGTGCGCTAGCGCTTAGTAAGTTAGAAGGGTACTTAACGCAAATGAAAGCGGTTGATGATTTAATTAAAAGCTTTGCCCCACTTGATACAAGTGCAAGCGATTTATAATTAAGCATGATGTTTATTAAAAAGCGACTCAGGTCGCTTTTTTTATGCCTTTAATATACACAAACTTATATGATGTATATAATCTCACGCATAAGAAAAACTAATTCTAAGCTTGGTTATTATGTCAAGACGGGTACCTCCATTAAACGCATTAAAAGCCTTTGAAGCGGCTGCGCGTCATTTAAGTTTTACTAAGGCTGCAGAAGAGCTCTATGTAACGCAGGCGGCAGTAAGTCATCAAATAAAAACACTTGAAGAGCATTTAGGTTTAAAGTTGTTTTTACGTAAAAACCGCTCATTATTATTAACTGAAGAAGGCCAAGGCTATTTTTTAGATATAAAAGAGATTTTTACTCAGCTTATTGATGCAACTGAAAAGCTATTAGCCCGTGGTGCTAAGGGCTCATTAACAGTTAGTCTAACACCAAGTTTTGCTATTCAGTGGTTAGTGCCTCGTTTGAGTTTGTTTAATGAGTTACACCCAGAGATAGACGTGCGAATAAAAGCACAAGATCAAGATGAAAACTCACTGACTGATGACGTAGATATTGCTATTTACTATGGAAGAGGCCATTGGAATGGCGTACAAGCGTACAAACTTCATACCGAGTATTTAGTACCACTTTGTAGCCCTATGTTATTAAGCGGATTAAAGCCGCTTGATCAACCTAGTGATTTAGCGCATCACACCTTATTGCATGACACCACACGTAAAAACTGGAAAACGTGGATGAAAACTGCAGGCGTGCGTAACATTCAGGTAAATCAAGGGCCTATATTTAGTCACTCATCAATGGTGTTACAAGCTGCAGTACATGGGCAAGGTGTGGCAATTGGTAATAGTGTATTAGCTAAACCCGACATAGATGCAGGGCGTTTGGTTATTCCGTTTAATCACAGTCTAGAAAGTAAAAATGCATATTACTTAGTGCTTCGCGAATCGCAAACAGAGCTTGGTAAAATAGTTTCGTTTAAAGAGTGGATGCTGAGCTTAGTAGAGCATGAGCAAGAACATGAGTATTAATAATGATTGAATGGTTTAAAAACACCGCACAACCTGCAATTGCACAGTTTATATTTGCGCATGGTGCAGGTGCTGGTAGCGATTCTGACTTTATGCAACATATGGCAAAATTAATAAGCGAGCAAGGTGTTGATGTTGGTTTATTTGATTTTGAATATATGCAAATTGCTAAACAAACTAATAAACGTAGGCCTCCAGAGCGAGCGCCAAAGCTACTTACTCATTATGAGCAAGTGCTTGGGCAGGCGCAGCCAGATTTACCGTTATTTATAGGCGGTAAATCGATGGGCGGACGCATGGCATCAATGCTTGCGTGCAGCACAGAGCAAAGACTTTCGGGTGTTATTGCATTTGGTTATCCATTTCATCCGCCGGGTAAGCCAGAAAAGTTACGCACCGATCATTTTGCTGATATTGTTTGCCCTTTTTTAGTATTACAGGGCGAGCGAGATACATTTGGTACACGTGAAGAACTGCTTACTATGGAAATGCCAAAACAGCCTTTACTCACATGGCTGACTGATGGCGATCATTCATTAAAACCACGTAAAAAAAGTGGCGTAACTGAACTGCAAAATAGAGAAACAGCAGCGTTAAGTGCCGTTGAATTTATTAAGCAACAAGTAGAGATGTGTTAAGACTCGATTAGGGGATTAGATGATTAAATTATTTTTAATGACCGGCAGTATTTTTTGTATGCTCTCGGTTATGTTAGGTGCATTTGCTGCCCATGGTTTAAAAAGCCGTTTATCGGAGTATTCATTAGGGGTTTTTAAAACAGCTGCTGAGTATCAAATGGTGCATGGCCTTGCACTTATTGCGGTGGCTATTTTAATCAAATGGGGCATAAACCTGAGTTGGGCTGGTGGTTTTTTTATAACGGGCACACTACTTTTTAGTGGCAGTTTATATTTACTCGCTCTAACAGATATGAAGTGGCTAGGGCCGATAACACCGCTTGGTGGATTGTGCTTTATTATTGGTTGGATTGTTATTTTAGTGCAAGTCGCACGATTTAAGTTTTAAAGAGTTTAAGGGTTAATATGTCTAGTGTTGTGATTTATTGTCGTAGTGGTTTTGAAAGCGATGCCGCTGCTGAAATAACGTTTCATGCTGCAGAGCAGGGTTTTGCAGGGTATGTAAAAGCAAAGCCAAATACAGGTTATGTTGTTTACGAATGTTTTGAAGCGCATCACAGCGACGAAATAATCAAAAAAGTCGATTTTAAAAATATGGTGTTTGCACGCCAATGGTTTGCCGGTACATTACTTGAAAACATGCCAGTAGAGGACCGTGTAAGTGCAGTAGTTGAAGCTGCTAAAGATTTTACATTGTGCTCAGAGCTGCGCGTAGAAACGCCAGATACAAATGAAGGCAAAGAGCTTTTAACGTTCTGTAAAAAAATATCAACGCCGCTTAAAAAAGCCCTCGAAAAACAAAATACAGTACTGCGTGAGCCAAAAGCAAACCGCCCAGTAATGCATGTCATGTTTTTAACAAACAATACGGCTTATGTTGGTTACTCGTATAGCTTTAATAATTCTCCATTTTTCATGGGTATTTTACGCCTTCGTATGCCAAGCGATGCACCGAGTCGTTCAACGTTAAAACTCGACGAAGCGTTTAATGTATTTATTCCTGAGCAACAACGTGAATTACGCGTGGCAGCAGGTATGCGCAGTGTTGATTTAGGTGCATGCCCGGGTGGTTGGACTTATCAGCTTGTACGCCGTGGTATGTTTGTAAGTGCGATTGATAACGGCCCAATGAATGACGATTTAATGCAAACGGGGCAAGTTAAACATTTTAGAGCAGATGGTTTTAAATATCGCCCAGAAAAAAGAAATATTACTTGGTTAGTGTGCGATATGGTGGAAAAACCAACCAAAGTGACTACGCTAATGATTGACTGGGCAGTAAATGCATACGCAAAAGAGTTTATATTTAACTTAAAACTACCTATGAAAAAACGCTTTGATAGTGTTTATGAATGTCTTTCGATGATAAGAAAAGAGCTTGAGAAACATAGCATTAATTACGAGTTACAAGCTAAACATCTCTATCATGATCGTGAGGAAATAACCGTTCATTTAAACGTTACTAAGGTGCCACAAAATTTGTATAGTTAATATGTAGAGGCTAAAAGTGGTAAAAAACAATATTAATAAATGGCTAAGTTTACTTTTTTTATCACTTTTAATCACAGGTTGTGGCGGCGGCGGAGAAGGTAGTGATTCAACTACGCCCTCTGGTAACGCTGCGCCCAGTGTTACGCTCTCTGTTAGTAGTAACGTTATTGTCTCTAACCAATCGTTTACTATTACTGCGCTTGCAAGTGATAGTGACGGGCAAATAGCCAATTATCAATGGCAACAACTTAGTGGTCCTGAATTTACATTTATTGTTAATGGCAATACGCTTACAGCTACTGCACCGAGTGTAACCACTGACACGACCTTTAGTTTTTCAGTTACTGTTACTGATAATTCAGGTGCTACTGCACAACAAGTATTTTCAGGCACTATCACTTCTCAAAATAATGCACCTACAGTTAATATTACAGGCCCAAGTAGTGCACTTGCTAACACACAAGTAAGCTTAGTTGCTAACGCTCAAGATACAGATGGAACCATAAGCACTATTAGTTGGATTCAGTCTGCGGGAGATAATGTTGATTTTAGCCAGTCAGATGGTGTACTTAGTTTTACTGCCCCCAATGTATCTGAAAATACAACGCTAGGCTTTAGCGTAACCGTAACTGACAATGCCGGTAAAAGCGCTCAAGCGAGTAAAACGGTTTTAATTAATCAAGTAAATAGCGCGCCAACAGTCATTGTTACAGGCCCTGAAGAAGCTGAAAAAGATGACAGTGTAACCCTAGTTGCAGATGCACAAGACAGCGATGGCAGTATTAATAACATAACCTGGCAACAAACAAGTGGCCCTGTAGTTGAACTTACCCAAACAGAAACAAGTATTAGCTTTAATGCGCCCACTGTTGCGCAAAATACCAATGTAACGTTTGTAGTAACTGTTACCGATGACGATAACGCTACAAATAACGCCCAGAAAATAGTTGTAATATTAGCCCCAAATAACCCACCGGCTGCCGATGATGTAAATATAAATGTGCAATATAACCAAGCCACAGAATTTAGCTTAGTGGTTAGCGACACTGATAACGATAGCGTACAGATTGACTTTGGCGATGATTTAAATGGGGCGCAAATCAGTGTTATTGATGCCCAAGCCTTACGTTTTAGTTACACACCTCCTGCAAACAGTATCACTCCACAAAGCTATATGTTAACGGCGACTGATACAAAAGACACAACCGAATTTGTACTGAGTGTTACCGTTGTTGATTCAACGCCCGCTACAATTAGTAATGTAACGCCCCAAAAGAGTAATGAACCAGTATTTGT
This sequence comes from Pseudoalteromonas sp. TAB23, assembly GCF_000498075.1. Lineage (NCBI taxonomy): Bacteria > Pseudomonadati > Pseudomonadota > Gammaproteobacteria > Alteromonadales > Pseudoalteromonadaceae > Pseudoalteromonas > Pseudoalteromonas sp. TAB23. Next base: position 31,627 of record NZ_AUTP01000168.1, on the reverse strand, counting down.
AGATAGCCCTGTTAGCATTACATTTTCAGATATTATGCTCGTGAGTACTTTAGCCGTTAACTCTAGCAGTGGTACTTGTACTGGAAGCGTACAAGTGTCAGCAGATAATTTTACTACTTGCTTGGCCTTAACTATTGAAAGTTTGTCGGGTACTACCAGCGACACAAGTACTTATTTTCATACTGTAAATTTAAGCGCAAGCTTTGATGAAGACACTCAATATATTGTTCGTGTTACAGCTGATTTAGCTAATTTTGATAGCACAACTATTTTGGCGCAAACTGCCACCTCGTTTACAACTTCTAGCCAAGATATAAAAATAACAGAGCTTTCATCTGTGCAATTTAGTAATGACTTACCTTGGATTGAACTTTATAACGGCACCGGTGCGACAGTAAATTTACAAGACTACTCTCTTAAAGCTCGCAGTATTAATATGTCTGATAGTACGTTGAGTGATGAGCAAATATTTACGCTGCCTAATAAAGAGCTTTTAAATGGCGCCTATATTATTTTACAAAGCCGCTTTGGCGATGATTTTTTAGCAAGTGCGTCATTAAATAACACTAAGCTTGTACTTGTTGGTAGCGCGAATGATCAAATTAGGCCTTATTGGTACATAAATGGTTTTGCAGAATTACTTAATAGTGCGGGTACACAAACTATCGACTTTATTAAGTTTGGAAATTCAACCCAAGAGCCTGTAACAGCCTCGCAGTGGCAAGGAGAAAATGCTGCACAAATACTGCCAGAGCAGGGCGCCAGCTTAAAGCGTACGCTCGGCGCAACCGATACCAACCAAAATACAGACTGGAACTACTCAGTATTCAATACTCCGGCAGGGCCTAACGATATAACTTGCTCAATAGATGATGATGAAGACGGTATTCCAGATTGTGCAGAGGTAGAGGGAGCAACATTTGGTGGGCTGCCTTTGTATGAATGGGGGGCGCGTACTTCACAAAAAGATATATTTATTGAAATAGATTATATGGATAGTAGTGATGTTGGAATAACGCCTCATCGAACTGCACTTGAAAAAATTGTTAGTGTATTTGCAAGTAAAGGCTATACCGTTCATTTTGATGTAGGTGACTTATTTGATCAAAGTAGCGATATTGCGCCGCAAAACTTTGATTTAGGTGGCGGAAATGTTGTCCCTTTTAATAGTTATACTCCGTTTGAGTACGATTTAAGTAGCCCTAATTTGTTTGCTTATAAAATGGAATATACCGATATAACCCGCAGACCCATTTTTCATTACTTATTAATGGCAAGTAGTGGAAATGAAGATGGCAGTATTAGTGGGTCGGGTATTGCTGAGATCAGCGGTAATGATTTAATGGTAACTATGGGCGGCTGGGGCTTAACGCTCGATACGCAAATAGCAACCAATGTAACTTATAATTATCAAGCATCAACTATCTTTCATGAGCTAGGCCATAACTTAGGCTTATACCATGGTGGCGATGAAGAGGTTAACTTTAAGCCTAATCATTTAAGCTCTATGAATTATTTATATCAATTAGCGGGTTTATCAACAATAGGTAATAACGAAGGCGATCGTTATTATGAGCGTTTTTATCCCGGCAATGCTAGCTGCGATATTACACCAAATACTAATAGTCATTTAGGCTCTACAGAGGATTTTATTATTGATTATTCAAGTGGTAGTTCAGCAGATTTAAATGAGAGCACAATACTTGAAGCACAGGGGCTAAATCGAAATGGCTCACTACCTGTTGATTTTAACTGTAATGCAATTAACACCGAAAGCTTAACCAGCTTTGATACTAATCAAGATAATACAATATCAATACTTAGTGATGTAGATGAGTGGAGCATGCTTAATTTGCAGTTTTATATGCAAAGTGCAGGTAATCGATTTGGCGTGCCAAATACTAATAATAGTAAGGTGTATAATTTACAAAGCTCACCTACTAATATTGAAACGCTGCCCAGTTATATAAAAGAAGCGCAGCCAAGTAGTGCAATTATTGCTGAGTTAAAAGCAATTAAAGAGCATTAATATGAAACTAGGGTTACGTATTAAGTTTATTGTTTGTAGTAGTTTTTTAAGCTTACTAATAGCGTGTAGCGATACTAACAATGCACGTGAATGGTTACTAAAAAATGACAATTTATATTACAAAAATACAGCTATTGACTGGCGAGTTGAATCAGTAAAGGGCTGTAAGACATGCGTTATAAACCAAGATGTTGTTTATCAGCCTGAAGGCATTAGTAGTTATAATACGTTAATGCATAGTCAAAATTGGGTGGCGGTACATGAGTTAAGTAAAATCAATGTTATCCGTTTAAAGATGCCAGACCAAACACCTTACTTATTCGTAGAGCGTATAAAAGGGCGAACACTAAAGCTGTTTGATCAGCAGCAAAACTACAGTATAAAAATTGGTGAAGTTACAGCCGTTAATTTTAACAATCAGCGCTTTAGTATTTTGATTAAAAAATTTGAAGAAGTAGATAAACAAAGCGTCGCATTACCAAGGCGTGCATCGCTTGAGTTTATTGTTTTAAAAATAGATTAAAAAAAGCACCTTAGGTGCTTTTTTATCTCGGGTGCGGTGTCCTTCGGATATTAAAAAGTCAGCAACCTCTTAATTAACTACGGTATTTTGGTCGATAATTATCGACCCACAAACGTGTTGCACCACACACAGCTACAGGCATAACTATTAAGTTTACAAAGGGTATAGCCGTTAATAACATAACAGCAAAACCAAACCCGTATGATAAACCTTGCTTAGATTTTAAATCGTCTTTCATCTGTTTAAAGCCAATTTTATGGTTATCGAACGCATAGTCTTCGTATTGTACTGCGTACATCCAACAGGTAAACAAAACCCATAGTATTTGGCCAATGACAGGTAAAACCCAAAGTAGTATGAAAAAACCAATAGCGCGAGGAAGGTAATAGCACAGCTTTGTCCACTCACGGGCAAGCATTCTAGGTACATCTTTAACTAATTCGGAAAAACCATCATCGTTAATTTTTTGACCCGTTAAATAAAGCTCAACTTTTTCGCTTAATAAAGCATTGAATGGGGCTGCAATAAAATTAGTGATTATAGTAAATAGCATACTGTAGCTAAATAATACGACTAATACAGCAATTGGCCACATTAGCCATTCAAGCCAGCTTAACCATTCTGGTAGCATGTTACTGATGTAGCTAAAGCTATCACTTAGCCATCCAAATAAGAAAAACAACGAACTACCAAATAGCAGAACATTAATTAAAAGCGGGATAAGTACAAAGCGCTTTAACCCTTTTTGGCTAATTAATTTAAATCCCGAAAAAAAATATTCCATACCTTGTGTGATCTGCACTGTAACCTCAAAAAATATTTACCATTAGTTATAGTATAAATAGCTTAATAATTTTGAACAGTAATTTTAAGTAACAAAGTGTTAGCTTTAATGTTGCGGTTTTGGTTATATAGTAACTACAGGTGTTTAGTAATATGCAATTATGATTAATCAATGTAGACCCGGTTAGTTTTTTATTAATAAAAGAATGAACTTACTAATCATGACTATACTGAACTTTACTACGTAGAAAAAAGCATCTGCCAGAGGCTTTTTGTTGTATCAATATGTATAAATAATGCGAGCAAGTGAAAATGGGTACGGATAGGTTAAAAAAGTTATTATCTCACCAGCAAGGCATTTTATCTAAAATTGCATTAGGGGTACCTTTAAATGAGGTGCTTACTGAAATTTGTTTATCAATAGAGCAGATTATTAATGATGAATCTGCTAGGTGTTCTATTTTATCAGTTAAAGGCCAGCAGCTTTTTCATTGCGCAGCCCCTAATATTCACCCAGAGTACTGTAGTTTGCTTAATGGAGTTCACATAGGGCCAAAAGTAGGTTCATGTGGTACTGCAGCATTTTCGAAATCGCGCACAATTGTAGAAAATATTGAAACCTCACCGCTTTGGGAGGACTTTAAAGATTTAGCGCTAAAGTTTGATCTTAAGTCATGTTGGTCAACACCTATTCTTTCAACTCAAGCTGATTTGTTAGGCACCTTTGCTATTTATCACAGCACCCCTAAAGCCCCATCAGAGCAAGATTTAGAACTAATAGATTTTTTTGTACACTTTTCAAGTATTGCTCTTGAGAAAAGTAACGAATTTGAGAAGGCAAAACAGCTTGTCTTTAATTTACAGCACAGTAATGAAAAATTTAAAGCCTTCACCAAAGTAATGCCTGATCTCATCCTCATTTTAAGTGAGGATGGCACATATACCGATGTTTATGGTACCTCTAATGAGTTACTGCTAGATTCGACCACGGATCTTATTGGCGAAAATGTTAAAGACCTACTTCCTCAAAAAGATGCGAAGATGATAATGGATGTCATCGAAACAACACTCTCGACTAACGAGATGCAAATATTTGAATATGAATTAAATGTTCCCAAAGGGGGCATAGTTTTTGAGGGACGAGCTGCCGCTTTAGATCATTACAATCCCAGTAGTCCTACAAAAAGACATGTAGTGTGGATGGCCAGAGATATTTCAATAAAGAAAAAGGCTGAGCAAGAAGTTCATAAGCTCGCATTTTACGATCCATTAACTAATCTTCCAAATAGAAGGATGCTTAGCGACAAATTAAGCCGATGTGTAGAGAGTGTTAAGCGTAACAAAAATATAGGGGCATTATTATTTTTAGACCTAGATAACTTTAAGCGTATTAATGATTCACTTGGGCACAGTGCGGGTGATGAAGTACTTGTGGAATTATCAAAAAGGTTAAGCGCAATAATAAAAGGCTCAGATACACTGGCCAGAGCGGGTGGTGATGAATTTATTATTTTGCTTAAACACATAGGGCAAAATACAAAGCAGGCAATTCTAGAATGTAAAGCCGTTGCTAAAGAAATTCAAAGAGCTTTTCATGATAAGTTTGAAGTGGGCAACCTTGCATTTCAAGTAAGCTGTAGCATCGGTATTTGCCTAATTGATAGCGTAAACGCACAGGCTGACAATATATTAAAATTTGCAGATACTGCTATGTATTGTTCTAAAAATAAAGGGGGTAATAGCAGCAGCTTTTACGACCCAGCCTTGCAAACACTACTTGAAAAGCAAACAGAGCTAGAAACCGACATAGTGAGAGCAATTGCGTCTAATGAGTTTTGTGCTTACTTTCAGCCACAAGTTAATACGCAGGGTGATGTTGTTGGTGCTGAAGCACTTATTAGGTGGAACCATCCTCAAAGAGGGCTGATAACAGCAAACGAATTCATACCTATTGCAGAGCAATACGGACTTATTCAAAAACTACAAAATATTGTTTTGCATGATATATGTATTTTAATTAATGAGCTTAAAGCAAGCGCTATCATTGACGACTCGTTTAGTGTTTCAATTAATATTAGTCAAAGTCAGTTCAATTCATCAAATTTAAAAGGTGAGCTGTTCAACACTATCAATGAATTTGATATTCGAGCATCACAAATTAAGTTAGAAATAACCGAGTCAATGCTCTCTAGTGATATAGATTATACAATTAGGCAAATGAAAGAGCTCATTGCGGCTGGCTTTTTATTCTCGATTGACGATTTTGGAACTGGATACTCTTGCTTAGCTTACTTAAGTGCGTTTCCTGTTAAAGAATTAAAAATAGATAAAAGCTTTATTGATAAAATTTTAGATAATGAGATTGGCTTTAATATCGCACAAACAATTATCAGTTTAGGAAAAAGCTTAAACTTAGTGGTCGTTGCAGAAGGCGTAGAAACAACAGAGCAGTATGACTTACTTAAAAAAATGAATATTGACACTATGCAAGGCTACTTAGTTGCAAAGCCGATGGATAAAGAACGTTATTTAAAATGGCATAGTGCTAATAGCAATCCGCAATAATACTTAATCAATTAGAGGGATTAAATCTGGCGGTAACTGTGTTAAAAAATTCTGCCTTGTTATCGACACGATTTTCTTATCTCAAAATAGATCACTTAATTAAGCAAATTTGGTACGGAAATGCTCTCAGAGCTTAATTACTTAAAGGCCAATGTTTAATAATTGGGAATAACCTAACAGAGACTTCCCATATGCTAGGTCACTTTTACTTTTTCTAGCTGCTAAAATTCCCCAAACTATATGCTAAATAAGGACTAAAGATTTTTTGGTTAAACAATGCTAAGCTATGCCCGCTTGAATATATTATTTAAAGCTTAATAAACTTATAACAATGAATGGAAGCTTTATGCAGTTAGTCGATTTGAACCCTAATGATCCCGATGTAGTAAATGTATTTGACGATATAGACCGACTTATAAATTCTTTATACCCTGTTGCTACAGCGCAGTCTTTGGAGTTAAACGAATTAACCTTACCTAATGTGTATGCTATTGGTTTAAAAACTGAAGAAGGTATTATCGCTTGTGGTGCGATTGTAGAGAAATTTGATACTCAGCCTTATGGCGAAATAAGACGTTTATATGTAAAACCAAGTCATCGTGGTAAAGGGCTATCAAGACGTATTATGCAGATTTTATTACATCAAGCTGGCGAAAAGAAAATCCCGTTAATACGTTTAGAAACAGGTCCAAAGCAAATAAAATCAATCAATTTATATGAAAATTTAGGCTTTAAACGCTGTAGCAGTTTTGGCTCATATGTAGATAATCCACAAAGTGTATTTATGGAGTTAGGGCTTAGCCAGTAAGCTTATTAACGCTACGACATGTTAAAGCTTAATGTGTCGTAAATATCTGGCCTCATTATTACCTTGTAATAAAAGTCATACTCAAACTATTAACTATAAAAGCAGCTTTTATAGTGATGCAAAAAATACTTCACTGTTTTTAACACCTGTCTTCGTATAAAATCTGCCTCGATAATTAGTGACTAACTTACAAAGCGAGAATTTTTATCTTTTCTAAAAGTAGCAATAAACAAATGAGCGAAATAACAGTAGTAACCCACAATGGTAATTTTCATGCAGATGACGTTTTTAGTATTGCGGTACTTAAACATGTTTTGCCAACGTTTAAACTGGTACGTACTCGCGATAAAGCGCTTATAGAGAGTGCCGACTTTGTAATTGATGTAGGTGGCGAATACGACCCTGAAACTAATCGCTTTGATCATCATCAACGCGGTGGTGCAGGCGAGCGAGAAAATGGCATCCCTTTTTCATCATTTGGTTTAGTGTGGAAAAAATACGGCTTAGCGCTGTGTGATGATAACCAAGCCGTGGCTGATAGAGTGGATTCAGGCTTAGTTTCAACCATTGATGCCATTGATTGTGGTCATGTTGAAGGTGTATCAAAAGGAATAAGCTTGAGCCAAACAATCTCAATGTTTAACCCTACGTGGGAAGAAGAGAGTAACTTTGATACCTGTTTTGATGAAGCTGTTGAATTTGCAGCTCGCATGCTCATTCGTTTTATCGCCTCAGCTCACGGTAGTGTAAATGCAAAAGCGATTGTTGCTAAAGCAATTGAAAATGCAGAAGATGCCAGAGTTATAGTGCTTGAAAAATACACACCGTGGAAAAAAACAGTGCATATTTTATCAAGCGATGCGCTATACATGGTTTACCCATCGCATTCTGGGCAATGGATATTACAAACAGTACCCGTTGAGCCTGGCTCGTTTGAAGATAGAAAACCGCTTCCTAAAGCATGGTCAGGTTTATCTGATCAAGCGTTTATAGATGAAACCGGTATTGACGACGCTGTGTTCTGTCACAATGGCTTATTTATAGCGGGCACTAAGTCGTTTGAAAGCACAATGAAACTTGCCACCATGGCGCTTAGCGAATAACAACGCAGATTCATAACGAATACTAAGCATAACAATTTATATAGATTGTTATGCTTGTTATATTAGCGTGGAGCATTATGTTTGAACTAAAAACAATCGCACTTTTTACTATTACAGCCTTAGCAGAAATAGTGGGTTGTTATTTGCCTTACCTTTGGCTTAAGCAAGATAAAAGCATTTTACTTTTAATTCCTGCGGCTTTAAGTTTGGCACTATTTGCATGGTTGCTATCTTTACATCCTACTGCAGCAGGGCGCGTGTATGCAGCTTATGGCGGCGTATATATTTGTTTTGCGCTATTATGGTTATGGGTTGTTGATGGCGTAAAGCTTACTATGTGGGATATTATTGGTGGTTTAGTTGCACTGCTAGGTATGGCTATAATTATGTTCGCACCAAAAAGTGCATAGCTGGCTCATACTCAATAAATAAAAAGCGCCTATTTATAGGGGAAAACACATATAGGCCCTGTCTTGGCTAAAAACCAAATGCACAGCTGCAATTTCTACCTCCAAAGATAAACACACCCTAGTGCTATTTAAAGTCCTATCTCGATTATTTTCAAACTGCCAATAAAATATAACAACTTCAATACGACAGGCAATACCTAACGCTACATATGCGCTAAGCAACTATTGAAGCTGGTGGATGTTATGCTGAGCGTTTTAGAAGTGCAGATTATATTCAATTTTAAAAATGCATAGGTATTACTTAAACACAACACGTTGGCTAAACTATGAGTAATATGAAGCGTGTAGAACACTCGGTTCTAATTCTTCAAAAGCAGATTCTATTACCAAAGTAACTCCAGATTAGTTTTATTGAATAGGGTAACTCATTTTTGCTAATAAAATTTATAAAGAGTCATTTAAAAACAGCCATTTTTTACAGCTTTTCTTATCTTTAATAATCATCAAAGTCCTATTTTATATACGCTGGAGGGCAATGCGTGATTGGTTGTTTTGTTAATATTAGAAATCACTCGTTACGAGCAAAAATACTTGTTGGACTTAGATCTCTATTTTTCTTTTAATGCGCGGCACTAGCCGAGTTGGCACTAATTAATTAAATAAAAGAGAAAGATAAATGAAAGAAACAACATCACTAGAACAAGCTCGTACGAGCTACAATGTTCGTCATTGGAGCCAAGGTTTTTTTGGTATTAATGATCAAGGTGATGTGTATGTTGCGCCCAAGGCTCATGCCCCAGAGCAAACCATTGCATTAACAGATATCGCAAAGCAACTACAAGATAAAGGTTTAAGCTTACCTGCTTTAGTTCGTTTTCCGCAAATTTTACACCATCGTGTACACAGCTTATGCGGCGCATTTAATACTGCGATTGAAAACTATGGTTACCCTAAAGACTACCTATTAGTTTACCCAATAAAAGTAAACCAACAACGTGAAGTGGTTGAGGAAATAGTAGCAAGCCAAGCACAAGTAGAAAAAAAGCAACTTGGTTTAGAAGCAGGCAGCAAGCCTGAACTACTTACAGTATTAGCATTGGCTGAAAAAACCAGCGCCGTTATTGTATGTAATGGCTACAAAGATAAAGAATACGTACGTTTAGCACTTATTGGCGAAAAGCTAGGTCATAAAGTGTATATCGTACTTGAAAAGCTTTCTGAGCTAGACATGGTGCTTAGCCAAGCAAAAGAGCTTAACGTAAAACCACGCATTGGTATTCGTGTACGTTTAGCGTCGCAAGGTAAAGGTAAATGGCAAGCGAGTGGCGGCGAAAAATCAAAATTTGGTTTATCTGCATCGCAAGTTTTGCATGTAGTTAATCGTTTAAAAGACGCAAACCAGCTTGATTTACTTCAGCTAGTACATTTTCACTTAGGCTCACAAATGGCGAACATTCGTGACGTACGTTTAGGTGTAAGCGAAGCTGCGCGTTTTTACTGTGAGCTACGTAAATTAGGCGCAGAAATTGATTGCCTTGATGTAGGTGGCGGTTTGGCTGTTGATTACGACGGCACACGTAGCCAGTCGCATAACTCTATGAATTACAGCTTAGCTGAATATGCAAATAACATTGTGTACACCATTGGTGATACATGTAAGCAATATGAGCAACCAATGCCGACTATTATTTCTGAGTCGGGTCGTGCGCTTACGGCGCATCATGCTGTGCTTATTTCTAATGTTATTGGTACTGAAAGTTACACGCCAGAAGAGTTAGTAGCGCCAGCAGTAGATGCACCCCTGTTATTAAAAAATATGTGGGCATCGTTTGTACAGTTAACTGATTTAACGGATGACCGTGCATTAATTGAAATTTATCACGACAGTCAAGGTGATTTAGCTGAAGCGCATAACCAATTTGCACTCGGTTTATTAGACTTATCGCAGCGTGCGTGGGCTGAACAAATTAATATTCGTATTTGTTATGAACTTAACAAACACATGGATAATAAAAACCGTTTTCATCGTCCTATTATTGACGAGTTAAACGTTCGTTTAGCCGATAAGTTTTTTGTAAACTTTTCGTTATTTCAATCGCTTCCAGATGCATGGGGCATTGATCAAGTGTTTCCGGTATTGCCATTAAGTGGCTTAACTGAAGCACCCAAAAAACGTGCTGTATTACTTGATATAACCTGTGATTCAGATGGCGCACTTGAGCATTACGTAGATGGACAAGGTATTGAAAGCACATTACCAGTGCCAGAATTTAGTGCCGATAAACCTTATTTAATGGGCTTTTTCTTGGTGGGTGCTTATCAAGAAATTTTAGGTGACATGCATAACTTGTTTGGCGATACGCACAGCGCAATTGTTAATATGGATGAGCAAGGCGTTGCAAGTATTACCGAGATAAACCAAGGTGACACTGTTGCCGATATGATGCGCTATGTACATTTAGATGTTGAAAGTTTTCAGCAATCATACGAGCAGTTAGTAAGCACTAAAATTGAAAAACACGAACAGCAAAGCGTTTTAGACGAGTTGCAAAGCGGCCTTGATGGCTACACTTATTTAGAAGAGTTATAAGCAATGTCGACTTTGTTTGGTCACGCAGATCACTCATTGTACTCAAATGGGATGACGTTTTTGCGTCGTCCTATGGTGCAAAATATTAATGCAATTGATGCAGACGTAGTCGTTTTAGGCTTACCGTTTGATTTAGCGACATCGGGTCGCCCTGGTGCACGTTTAGGTCCTGATGCGATTCGTCGTGCGTCGGTTCATTTAGCATGGGAAGACACTAAGTACCCGTGGACGTTCCCGTTGTTTGAGCGTTTAAAAGTGGCAGACGCAGGGGACTTTACTTACCCTGTTGGCGATCCTGAGTATTTTACTGCGCAACTAGAAATGGCTGCTGAGCAAATACTTCGCCAAGGTAAAACGCTATTAGGTTTAGGGGGCGATCACTTTGTGACGCTTCCGCTATTACGTGCTCACGCAAAAATACATGGCAAAATGGCATTAGTACATTTTGATGCGCACACCGATACCTATAGCAATGGCTCGCGTTTTGATCACGGCACTATGTTTTATCATGCACCAATGGAAGGGCTGATTGATGTTGAGCACAGTATACAAATAGGTATTCGTACCGACTTTGATCAAAGTAAACATGAGTTTGCTGTGATTGATGCAATGCAAGCCAACGATTTACATGCAAATGATATTGCAGCGCAAATACTTGAACGAGTAGGTGACCTACCTGTTTACTTAACGTTTGATATTGATTGTTTAGACCCTGCGTTTGCGCCTGGTACAGGCACTCCTGTGTGCGGTGGTTTAACGTCAGATAAAGTACTTAAAGTACTGCGTGCGCTAAAAGGCATAAACATGGTAGGTATGGATGTGGTAGAAGTATCACCTTCGTACGACCAAAGTGAGCTTACCGCTATTGCCGCAGCAACCATTGCGAGCGAATTACTGCATTTGTGGACGCATAAAAACAAGTACTAATTATATAACTTAAGTACTACAAAAAAGGGTATGCGCAGGCATACCCTTTTTTTATTTAGAGGTATCGATTATTCAGCAGCTTAATTTCCTTTAACCAAATAACGCTTAGCCCAATAAGAGGCAGGTTAGTAGTTACAGGGTTAAATGCTTCAATAAGCAATTGTGGCTGCACTGCAACTACAGCGAGTAGAAGGCCAATTAATGCTAAAATATTTAAAATTACTAGGTGTTTATTTTTATAAAACACAAATAAACACAATCCAAATATAATTTCGCCAACACCCGCCGAACGTGTAATTAAGTCAGATACTTCTGCTGAAAAACCAGCACTGCCAGTCATTAATTTTTCAAGTGGTGCAATATGATAAAGCTTTGGGAAAAAGCCATGAATGATACTAACCCAAATAACTATTTGAACAATTTAACGACCTAAATCAATTACTAACGTCGTTAAAAAACTTTTATTTAGAACCACTAAACACAAAGTTTTTTGCCTAGTTACTAAATGATTTATTTAACGTTAAAATAGCCCCCATAGTTAATTGAATTAGTATATCCAACTTAAACTTACTATGTAGCGAGCAAGTTGAATATAACCGCGATTATTTCCTAGCATTGTCAATACGCTCTTGTGCACTTGGGTGGCTAGATAAGTACTCTAAAAAGTCATTTACTTTTTCGAGGTGCTCGTTTTCGCTGGTATGGCTTTCTTGTAGGGCCTCTATTGCATCAGCAAAGTCATTACTCGAATACCCAAGCGACTCTAATTGAATGAGTGCAAAGGTATCTGCCTCGCGTTCCATATCTCGTGAAAACCCTTGCTGAGCAAACGATGCACCCGTACCTAATGCAACCTCTGCAACCCCTTCTAAATCACCAAATACAACCGCTAGCACAATCGTACTTGCGGCAGATTGTGCTGTAATACGTACGCTATGTTGATGCACTACATGACCCATTTCGTGTAGTAATACCGCTTTTAGTGCATTGGGTTTATCGGCAAGTAAATTTGCTAAATCATCTGTGACCACGATACGGCCATGGGGTAGTGCAAACGCGTTAGCACCAAAGCTGTCTGATTTATAAAACGATAATCTATAAACCGATTGATCAAGCGATAACGCATTAAGCATACTTGTAAAATGTGCTTGTACTTTAGTTTGCTGCTCTGCGGGCAGCTCACTTGGGTCAAGCGCAATCTTTTTAATAAGTGTAAAGCTTTGCTCCCCCATTTGTTCCACAACATTACGTGGCAGAGTATCAACACTGTAAACAGCAATGGCAGGTACCGCTTTATAAAGTACTAACCACATAAAAAGTGGTGTAAATATGACTGCGGCTAAAATTGCCCATTTACTTTTTTCAAGGCGCTCCATTATGTGATGGTTATTTTCTTTAAATGGCCATCTGTAACTTACATCTTGAGGAATAAAACGACTGCCATCTTCAAAGTTTAGTTCGTCAGCAAGTCCTGCCATCCCCGAACTTAATTTTAGACTTGAGATTGCGTGGCGAGCTATAACGTGTTCATCGTTGATAACTTCAATGTGTGTGTCGCTAATAGTTGCAACACACACTTGATAGTTACTCGACGCGATGGGGAAAAAATGTCCCTTTACATGCATAGTGAGCTCTTAAGTTAGAGAAAGGTCAATATCAAATACGTTTGCAGCTTCCTCAGCAAATGATGATTGCTGCTCTTGCGCGGTATCGATTAGGCTTAATGCACCAGGATAAATAGTGACGTTAGTTACATCAGCGAGCATTTTTGATGTACGTACTTTTGTCCATGGGTATGCAAGCCCTAAAGAAAACACAATAGCCAACATGTTAGTGAGTAGTAAAACAGCGAAAGGAATTGGTTTTAGCTCAGATTTAAATGTAGCAATGCCTTCAAAATGGCTGTTATCAAAAATGTGATTTCTAATAGCGGCGTGCCATACAGCAGAAACAATGGCAATCATTAGCACATAGGCAATCATCATAAAGATAGGAAGCATAACCATAGCTGCAGAGTTTTCTAAATTTTGTTGGTTTTCAATATCTACTAAGTTGAGGCCAAATAATCCTAAAATCCCCATAAATACCACCATGGTGATAGAGCTCACTACAAAGCAAATAAGCGCTGTTAGGTAATAGGTTTCGCCTTTTAGATTTACAGTAAGCGGTTTGTCACCGTAACTAATATTGCTATGTATATAGCTATCAATACGTTTTATAACGTAAGGCATTAATAAATAAAGCGTAAATATGCTTGCAATAGGTAATAGTATAAAGTTAACAAAGGCTTCGCCATAGCTGCCTTTAAAAGCAAAGCGAACATTACGATGGCGCGTCATACGCAGATTAAAACGTAAACCTTGGTTAATAATCCATGGCATTAAAAAGATAAAACCAAGAGCAATAAATAGGCCTAAAATAGGCATAAAGCTAATAGAGAATGTATAAATAAAAAATACAATAACCGCTAAAATCCGACCTTTTAAAATTTGTATTGGCGTTGCTAGGTAGTCAAAACTATGACCATCTATGCGGGTGTGGCCGTAAAAATAGCGATGCGTACGTACTTTAGCCCACGCTGAGTATATGCCAAGCGTAATAACGCTAAGTAATATATTTACAATCCAAATTCCAAAAAACTCACCGCCTTTACCACTAAACTGCACTTTTCCGCTAAAAATTGGTTCAGCAGGCTCATTTATTGGTGGGGTTGTTTCAGATGGGGTAGGGTGTATTGATTCCATTAAAATTATATCCATGTTGTTTTTTTGTTAATTTACCCATTTTTAGTGCAAAATTCAATGTTTATAATTATCTCACCCTTCTGTAAACAGCTATAAATAGGCGTTTTAAGTATTGAGTTAAATACTCTAATACTTTTTTATAAATAAACCTCGCTGGTTTTATTTATTTGGCTGGTAACTGGGAACTTTAGCTTTTTAATATGCGATTTAGCTACTATACATAGTTAATGCTGCTTAAATGTAATGGCATTAATTATGTATTAAGCACACCTACGTACAATTAAGCTAATTGATTTATATGCCAAAATAATAGATTGTAAGAGTAGTGGGGATGTAAATTTATTTAGGTTTTACAGCTTTTATCACCGCTTTAAATAACATTAGGATATTTATTATGTTTCAAGCAGTCGTGTTAGGGGGATTAGAGTTTAGCCCGCTGATTGTTTACTTCCCAATTGCGTTTATTTTAACAGCGCTGACTCGTTTTGCTTTGCATCGACTAGATTGGCATGACCGTATTTGGAAAGTGGCTTGGTTTGAAGTGTCACTATTTGTTTGTTACTTGGCACTGGCCGTCTATTTACTAAGTGGAAGATAAATTGAATGATTAAATATCTGCGTATTACTTTTACTATCTTGGTTGTTATAGCTGCGGTTTTTGCTGGGCGTTGGGTATGGACTGACTACATGCATACTCCTTGGACGCGCGACGGTCGCATTCGAGCAGACATAGTTACAGTTGCTCCAGACGTGTCGGGTTGGGTGACTGCTTTAAACATTAAAGATGGTCAAAACGTACAAAAAGGCGAAGTACTTTTTAATGTTGATCAAAAGCGTTACCAAGCAGCGCTTGATAAAAGTAAAGCCAATACAGAAAATACGCTATATACATGGGAGCTTGCTAAACATAAATACGAAAGACGTGTTGAGCTAAACACTCAACAGGCAATAAGTGAAGAAACGCTAGAATCAACACGTATCAATACTAAAATTGCTGAGGCAAATTATAACCTAGCTAAAACAGAGCAAACAATTGCGCAATTAAATGTTGATAGAACTAAAATTGTTGCACCTGCATCGGGGCAAATAATTAATCTGAATTTACGCCAAGGTAACTATGTAGCTCAAGGCACCCCTGTGTTTGCTATTGTGCGGTTAGATTCGTTTTACGTAACAGGTTACTTTGAAGAGAGTAAAATACCGCTTATTTATCCTGATCAAAAAGCTAAAATAGCGCTTTTAAGTGGTGGTAAGCAATTAACAGGGCATGTAGTGAGTGTAGGTAAAGCAATTGCAAATACGAATACACAAAGTAACGGACAACTTTTACCGCAAGTGCAACAAACATTTAATTGGGTGCGCTTATCACAACGTATTCCTGTTGATATTAAGTTAGATTCATTGCCCGAAGATACACTGTTAAGCGCAGGAATGACCGCCACAATACATCTCGCTACACGTTAAGGGGAAGACAGTGGGCGTTGTATTACAAAATTTGTTTTTTCCTAAAAAACAGGCAATTATTTTTGCGACTAAGGGCGTTATAGCCATGGTAATGGCGCTTACTATTGCTATGTGGCTTAATCTTGAAAGACCTTATTGGGCGTTAGTCTCGGCTATATTTTTGCAATTACGCCCGCAAAGCGGATTAGTTATTGAAAAAGCAATTTGCCAAATAATAGGCACCATAGTGGGTGGTTTATTTGGCATATTGCTTTTAACTCAGCTAATTCTTTACCCTTATTTAGCGCTCGGTGCACTTGCATTATGGTTGGGGGTAAACTCTGCGTTATCGGCAATGGTACGCCAAGCAAACTTTGTTTATGCGTTTGCTATGGCAGGNCAGCCGCTATTATAGTGCTTTTAGTGATGGTTACTCCGGCAATGGTAAGCAGTCAAAGCATATTTGATATTGCACAAGCGCGCGTGAGTGAAATAGTAATAGGCTCAATATGTGCAGGGCTTGTGAGCCATTTGTTTTGGCCTGTAAAAGTTAAACACTTACTGCAAGTACAAGCGCGGTCGGTTATAAACCAAACGTTAGATTATTTAGTAACTGAGCTTGATTCTAAAGGCTCGCACGAAAATCGCCATCAGCAAATTGATGGCATTATGGCAACATTAGGATCTATAAACGAAGACTCCAGCGCAGTAAGGTACGAAGGACCAAAAGGTCCAGGGCGCTCACGTGCTGCAAATCAATTGTCGCAAAAAGTGCTTTCTTTACTGGCTTCAATTCAAATAATTGGTCGTCTGCAACGAAACCACGCTGACCTTATTACTCCCACATTAGACAAATTAATAAGTAAACTTAAACACGTATTCGCGCAAATTAAAGAATCTGACGATTTTGATTACTGCGCCGAACAAGTTAAAACGCTGCGTAAAGAGCTAACCGACTATAGAGCAAATACGGTGTGTGATTCGCCATTTGAATCTCACATGCTCAATGTGAGTTTAGAAGTGGCAGCCGACTTAACAATTTTACTACGCGCATACAGAGCTTTAGAACAACGCGATAAAACATTATTAAATGCACCCAGTATGCTTACATATCGTGACCCATTAGCTGGCATTATTGTTGGATTTAGAACTGCTTTGGTGTTTTCTATCGGCGCATTTATTTGGATTAATACTGGTTCTTCAGCTGCATTATTAATTATGATTTTACCGGTCATATTTTCGATAATGCTGGCGCGAATACCCTTGGCTATTTTACAGGTTGTAATTAAACGTTTATTGGCAGGTATAATTGTTGCCACTTTTGTAACTATTTTTTATGCGTTAAATTTACTGTCGCAAAGTGGAGGGCAATTAGAAATATTATTGCTTGTATTAGCTGGTCCGTATTTTTTGGGTTTGCTGTTACTCGCTGATCAACAAACGCTGCCATACGGCTTAGGGTTTTGTATTCCATTTACTATTTTGGTTAGACCCAGCATGGATATGAGCCTAGCATTTTCAATTGATTATACACTCAGCTCTGCAATCGCTATTTTTGCTGGCGTGAGTATTTTATTTTGGATTTTTCAGTTATTTACAGGACCAAGTGTTCAGTTACTTGTTCATCGTGTTTTTAAGGCTACCTATAAAGATTTACTCGAAATAAATACCCATCAAACTCCGAGTATTTGGTACAACCGCCGCATGGCAGATAGGTTAATCCGCTTAACTAATTACGATCAGGGCTCACACTCACGCGCTATTACCGATATGGCTCTTACCGGTCTAAACTTAGGGCATGCTTCAGTGCGATTAAACTCAATTTGCGAAAACCTTGCTGGTGACACAAAGCTAAAATACTTAAATGAGTGGCAACACACGTTGGCTGATGCATTTATGCTGGCTACCAAAGGTAAGTTTGATGAAAAATTTAAGAAAGCGTCTGATAATCTTTATAACGAATTAGCCGCATCTGTTGGTGATTCAAACCAATTAGAGGCAATAAAAGGCATGTTTATTCGCATTAATCTGACCTTTGAAAGAAGTGCCAGCAAGATAAATTAACCCTATTCGCTGCTTTTCGAGTTCAGATGTTATAACGAAATCTGTTATACTTAATGGACAATTTTATGGGGCTGTTATGATTTCAAAAAACCAACTCAAACTTATTCGCCAACTTGGCCAAAAAAAGTACCGAAAGCAATATAATCAATACCTTGTACAGGGTGAAAAAAACGTACTTGAGTTATTAAACAGCCCATTAAATGCGGTTAACATTTTTGCTACAAACGAATTTATAAATGCGTACCAAGGTGAGTATCAGCACGCTAATTTTATTGAAGCGGATGAAGAAACCCTCACTAAAGCGAGCACGCTAGTTAGCAATAATGCAGCCATTGCTATTGTTGATATGCCAAAGGCAGCTTTACCACAAGCAAATGGCTTAATACTCGCGCTTGATGGCGTATCAGACCCTGGTAACTTAGGCACAATAATTAGAGTAGCTGATTGGTACGGTATTAAACATATAGTAACTAGCACCGACAGCGCAGACGCTTACAACCCTAAAACAATTAGCGCCACAATGGGCTCATTTGTAAGGGTATCGGTAAGCCAAGTAGATTTACCTGATTACTTACAGTCTTTAAATTTACCTGTTTACGGTGCTTTTTTAGATGGACAAAGTGTACATAAAACCCAATTTACGGGCTCAGGCGTTTTGCTAATGGGCAGTGAGTCGCATGGTATACGCGAGACATGTGCAAAGTTAGTGACCAATAAAATCACCATTCCCGCTTTTGGTGGAGCAGAGTCACTTAATGTTGCAATGGCGACCGGTATTATTTTAGATAACTTTAAACGACAAGCTTAATCTATTAGTAAATTATGGGTTAAATTGTTTATGACAAATAACAATAATAAATTGGTAATAACAATAAGATGCGCTTAAGCACTATTAAATTAGCGGGCTTTAAATCGTTTGTAGAGCCCACTAAAATTCCATTTCCTGATCAAATGACGTGTGTTGTAGGCCCTAATGGCTGTGGCAAATCTAACGTTATTGATGCAGTACGATGGGTGCTAGGTGAAAGCTCTGCTAAAAACCTGCGTGGCGATGCCATGACCGACGTTATTTTTAATGGCTCAACTAATCGTAAAGCCATATCACAAGCTTCTGTAGAGCTTGTTTTTGATAACGATAAAGGTAGTCCTTCAAACACATTTGCCGACAGAAACCAAATTGCCATTAAACGCTTAGTAACGCGCGACGGGCTATCGCTGTACTTTTTAAATGGCAGTAAATGCCGTAAGCGTGATATTACCGATATATTTTTAGGTACAGGTCTTGGTCCGCGTAGTTACGCAATTATTGAGCAAGGGATGATCTCGCGTTTAATAGAAAGTAAACCACAAGAATTACGCGTATTTTTAGAAGAAGCCGCTGGCGTTTCTAAGTACAAAGAGCGCCGCCGTGAAACACAAACACGCATTAAAAGCACCCGCGAAAACCTTGAGCGTTTGTTAGATGTGCGTAAAGAGCTGCAAAGCCAATTAGATAAATTGGCTGTGCAGTCGGTTGATGCAAAAAAATACCGAGAGTTAAAAGCGCAAGAGCGAACGCTAAAAGGGCAAATTGCGGTTTTAAAATGGCAAAAGTTACATCAGCAGCAACTTGAAAAAAGTACTCTAATTAAAAAGCTGAACGATCAAATTTCTTTTTTTAAAACCGCTAACTCAGGGCATGACGATGTACTTGCAAGCTTAGAAGGGCAAGTACAAGCTCAGCAAGATAAACTAAGCGATGCACAGCATCAGCAACATGTAATACACACCGAGCTTACCCGCGCTGAGCAACAGCAAATAAATGTAAAGCAACAAACTCAAACGCTTAAACAAAATTTAATTAAATTACAGCAACGCCAAACCCATAGCACTGAAGTTAAAACGCAGCAGCAAATTCTGTGCGAGCAACTAAATGAAACCCTGCAAGAGGCAAGTGAAAACGCGTTAATGTGCGAAGAGCAAGTTAGGAAGTTAACGCATGAGCTTGAGGAATTATTAGCGCAGAAGCAGCGCCACAATACACACTGGCAAACTTTGTGTGAGCAACAGCAGCAACTTAATAATAATGCGCAACTGCATAGCAGTCACATTAAACAAACTCAGCAGCAAATAAGCCACGTTAACGAGCAAATTGATCAGTTAAATGCGCAGCTTACTGACTTACAAAGTAGCGATGTAGAACAACAATTAACGCAGCAAACACAGCAAACACAAACATTAACCCAAGAACTTGCCGCTAAACAAACAGCGCACACGCAGTGCAGTGCTCAGCTTGAAGTGCAAAATGAGCGTGTTAATAACTCACAAAAGCAATATTCGACGCTTACTCAAACAATAAATGAGTTAAAAGCGAGTATAACGGGGCTTAAAAGTACATTAGGGTTTGATGAAGAAAGTGAAAGTACTAATGGTTTGTTTAATCAGCTAAGTGTTAAAGAAGGCTTTGAGCCCTTAATAGAGCAAGCACTTAAATCGCTAGAGCACTTAAATGTAAGTGAACAGCAAGCTGATAATAGTGTGTGGCCAATTAGTGGTAAGCACATTGCTGAAAATAGCTTAGCGGCATTCATAACAAGCGGCGTGTACCCAGATCATTTAACGCGCATTGCTTATAGCGAGAGCGGTGATCTAACGCTGTTAAAAGATGCTTATTATACAGCCGTTATGGATAAAAACGGCGCTTTATATGGTCGTAACTGGCATGTAAGTGCCGATAGAAATGCTGAAAACTCATTACTTTTAAAACATAAGCAATTGCAGGATAAAGCTCAGCAGTTAAGCAATGCCGAGGATGAGCTAAAACAAGTAACACACACTCGTGATGAACATACAGCCGAGCAAGTAAAGTTAATTAATGAGCAAAGCGAGCTAAAAGAAGCCATACATGAGCTTGCGCAAAATATAGCAGTAGCCGGTACACGCAGCGATATGCTCAAACAGCAAGTAGCGCACTTTAAGCTTCAACTAGAAAAGCTACAGCAACAAAAACAGCAATTAACCACTGCGCTTTTGCAATTAAATAACGTGCTTGATGAGCAAACAGAGCAATTGGAAGTGTTAAATGAGCAGCAACTTAACTTAGCGGATGAGGTAGACGCTGCAAATAGCCTGCGCTCACAAAGTGATAAAAGTTATAGCGAAGCATTAAGCATGCTTGAGCAATATAAAACGCAAGCGCATAAGGCAACGCTCTCAGAGCAAAAGGCACGCAGTGAATGGCAGTTAAGCCAAACCAAATTGAGCCATGCAGAGCAGGAGCACGTTAGTGCATCTGAAGGTGCGCAAGAACTACTCAATGAAATAGAAGAGCTGCTTATACCAGAGCAAGAGCTTAGCGATAAAATAACGCAGTTTTTATCGCAGCATCAAAAAGGCGAGCAGGCACTGGTAGTGCTACAAAAAGAATTATCTCACGCTAAAGAAAGTTTAAACACCAAGCAAGCAAGTCTTAAAAACTCACAAGGTGAGCTGGTGGGCTTGCAAGAGCAGCATCAAAAGCTAACAATTGAAGAGCAAAGCTTACTAATAAAAGCGCAAGTTGCGCTCGAACCATTAGAAGAGCTAAAGCAAAGCTTAAAAGCAATACTTGATGAATTACCTGATTCATTGAATTTAAGTGCAGCGCAAAATCAGTTAACCGGGTTTACTAATCAGTTAGATAAATTAGGTGCAGTAAACTTAGCGGCAATAGAAGAGTTTGATTTAGCTAAAGCTCGTAGTGATTATCTTGATAGTCAATTAGATGATTTAACAAAAGCGTTAAGTACCCTTGAAGGTGCAATTCGTAAAATTGATAGTGAGACCAAAACACGCTTTAAAGCGACGTTCGATCAAGTTAACGAAGACTTTGCAGAGCTATTTCCTAAAGTTTTTGGTGGTGGTAGTGCGTATTTAGAATTAACCAGTGACGATTTACTCGAAAGTGGTGTTAGTATAATGGCACGACCACCGGGTAAGAAAAATTCAACAATTCATTTGTTAAGTGGTGGAGAAAAAGCGCTGACCGCATTATCATTAGTGTTTTCTATATTCAGGCTCAATCCAGCTCCTTTCTGTATGCTGGACGAAGTAGATGCACCATTAGATGATGCCAACGTTGTGCGTTTTTGCCGTTTGGTTGAAGAAATGTCACAATCAGTGCAGTTTATTTATATTAGTCATAATAAAATTGCGATGGAAATGGCTGGTAGATTAACAGGTGTTACTATGGCAGAACCTGGCGTATCGCGTATGGTTGCTGTAGATATAGAGCAGGCTGTGCAACTTGCACATGCATAAATTTTTATAACAAGTGTATTATTTTTTAATTAATATACAGGTTTTAGGCATATCAAATAATAAAAGGTGAGGGGATGGCCGAACAATTAAGATGGGTTTTAATCATTATCAGTGTAGTTGTCATTGGTGGTTTATTAATACATGGATTGTGGTCTGTGAGAAAAAAAGACCGCCCAGAAGTATCTGATAACGAGCGGGTTGAACCATTACAAGAAAGCGCATCAGCTTCATCTAAACCGTTTCGTACTGAGGCTGAACCAAAAGAGCCAATGCAAAACGAACGTGATGAGCCACAGTTTGGTGAGCTTAACTTTGATGCAAATGAGCCGCAAATAGATACAAGCGTGCCAGAAGTGCCGATTGAAGATGACCTAGAAATAGTTGATGACCTAGAAGCAAAAGAGCAAAGCGCTGAAGAAGCATCTGCCCAAATGTCTGACTTTGTTATTGTACATATTCATATGCCAGAAGAGCTTAGTATGCAGGGCAGTAAATTATTGCCGGCAGTTAACACTTTAGGTTTTAAATATTCTGAGGAAGGCTTTTTTAATCGCCACTTAGATCCGGCTGGTCAAGGCCCTGTTTTATTTAGATTAGTAAATATGTACAACCCAGGTACGTTTGATATTGATAATATGGAACAGTTTAGTACCGCTGGGGTAAGCTTATTTATGACGTTACCGTGCGACGGCGATGGTCTAGCTGCATTTAATATGTTGCACAGCGCAGCTAAAAAGTTAGCGGATGAATTTGGTGCACAAATTTTAGATGCTGAGCGAAATGAAATGACAGTAGATCGCGTAAGACAATATGTTGAGCAGGTTCGTTCTTTTTCAGCGTAAATAACGCATACATTATATTTTTATAAGCCACTGGACGGTGAATCGTCAAAGTGGCTTTTTTTATGTTTATTGAGGTTTAAATGTCTAGCAGCATTAGTGAGCAAGTTAATCATCTTCGTACTACATTAGAGCAACACAACTATAATTATTATGTGCTCGACACCCCCAGTATTCCTGATTCTGAATACGATAGGTTATTACGCGAACTAAGCGCACTTGAAACCGAGCATCCTGAATTTTTAACCGCCGACTCACCTACACAAAAAGTAGGCGGTGCAGCACTTAGTAAATTTGAACAAGTAGCGCACCAAGTACCCATGCTCTCACTTGATAACGCCTTTAGTGAAGAAGAATTCACTGCGTTTAATCGCCGTATAAAAGAGCGTTTAATGAGTACTGATGAGCTTACTTTTTGTTGTGAGCCAAAACTTGATGGTTTAGCTGTATCAATTATTTATCGCGATGGTGTGCTTGTACAAGCGGCTACTCGAGGTGATGGTTTTACCGGTGAAAACATTACTCAAAATGTTAAAACCATTCGTAATGTACCGCTCAAGCTCCGTGGTGATTACCCACAAGAGCTTGAAGTTCGCGGCGAAGTATTTATGGACAGCGCTGGCTTTGATAAATTGAATACTGAGGCAGAAAAACGCGGTGAAAAAGTATTTGTTAACCCGCGTAATGCAGCGGCGGGGNGGGAGTTTGCGTCAACTCGACTCTAAAATTACCGCTAAACGCCCACTCATGTTTTATGCGTACAGCACCGGGCTTGTTGCTGATGGCAGCATTCCTGAGGATCACTATCAGCAATTAGAAAAGCTGACTGATTGGGGACTACCTTTGTGCCCAGAAACAAAATTAGTTGAAGGTCCAAAAGCCGCGCTCGATTACTACAGCGATATTTTAACGCGCCGTGGTGAGCTTAAATATGAAATTGATGGCGTAGTAATAAAAATAAATAAAAAGACCTTACAAGAGCGTTTAGGCTTTGTGGCACGTGCTCCTCGTTGGGCTATTGCGTATAAGTTTCCGGCGCAAGAGGAAATAACCCAACTACTTGATGTTGATTTTCAAGTCGGTCGTACTGGCGCCATTACACCTGTTGCACGTTTGAAGCCTGTTTTTGTGGGTGGCGTTACCGTATCAAATGCAACGCTTCATAACAGTGATGAAGTTGCACGTTTAGGCGTAAAAGTAGGCGATACAGTTATTATTCGCCGTGCTGGAGACGTAATCCCACAAATAACTCAAGTTGTACTTGAACGCAGACCTGATGATGCCAGAGATATCGAATTCCCGACGACTTGCCCAATCTGTGATTCTCATGTTGAAAAGGTTGAAGGCGAAGCTGTAGCCCGTTGTACGGGTGGACTTGTATGTCCTGCACAGCGTAAGCAAGCTATTAAGCACTTTGCTTCGCGCAAAGCGCTGGATATAGATGGTCTTGGCGATAAGATTGTTGATCAGTTAGTCGATAGAGAACTTATAAAAACGCCTGCTGATTTGTTTATTTTAAAACAGGGGCATTTTGAGTCACTTGAACGTATGGGACCTAAGTCAGCTAAAAACTTAGTAACAGCACTTGAAGAGGCTAAAGGCACTACGCTTGCTAAGTTTTTATATTCATTAGGTATTCGAGAAGCCGGGGAGGCGACAGCACAAAATTTAGCTAATCACTTTCTAACCCTTGAAAATGTAATAAATGCCAGCATTGATAGTTTAACGCAAGTAAGTGATGTAGGCGAAATAGTAGCTGCTCATGTTCGTGGTTTTTTTGATGAAGAGCATAATTTAGCAGTTGTTAATGCGCTGATAGATCAAGGTGTAAACTGGCCAGCGTTGAGCGCACCTTCTGAAGAAGAACAGCCGCTCGCTGGGCTTACATATGTACTTACAGGTACGCTTAATACACTTAATCGCAATGATGCAAAAGCACGATTACAACAACTTGGTGCCAAGGTGTCTGGTAGCGTATCGGCTAAAACAGATGCGTTAGTGGCGGGTGAAAAAGCAGGTTCAAAACTAACAAAAGCACAAGACCTAGGCATAGACATACTAACTGAAGATGAATTAATTGAGTTGCTTATAAAGCATAACGGTTAGGAAAATGACAATGAGCCGATATGGGCCAGAATACTGGGATAAGTACGGAAGTTACCGTACGCCTATTGCATTTCATTTAAGTGTGCTTGTGTTATTACGCAGTTATTTTATTTGGGTTATTGCGGCTTTAAGCCGCAGGCCTGAACTAGATTTAATGTCGTTATTTTTTAAAAATAAAAATGATTTTTTTATCGCAATAACGATTGGAAGTATTGCAATAATACCGACTATTTTATTTTGTTTACGCAGACCACGAGATTCACACAGTGCAAGCAACAGGTTAGCAAGAATATGGCGACATATGCGCTGGCCTCTTATTTTATGTGCAGTTGTTGATTTAACATGGTTAAGTGTTCAAGCAGCGCATAGCCATTATCGATTTTCATCATTTTTAGCAGTACAAATGATGATTGTTTTATGGGTATTATGGTATTTGGTGAAAAGCCGCTATTTAACTGTTTTCTTTAATGATTGGCCTGAGCCGACAGAAAAGGCACCAGAAGAAAAAAAGCGACTTAAAAGGGATTAGTTGTGGACGCCGTAAATAAAAAAATAGCGATAGCTATATCGATAATAGGCTTTGTGCTTATTATTTTAATGATTAGCACTGAGCTTTTAGAGTTTATGTGGTTTAAAGCGTTATTTGGGTTATGGGTATTTGTTTTTTGCTCAAGCGTTTATAGGTTAACGCCTTTATTTAAATCAAGAAACAGGTTAGAGGATTTTATTCAGCGAGATGCCCAACACTTATTACTTTTTAGTTTGATGGGATTTTTTGATAAAAAGCACGGTCCAGATTGGTTAGTTATTGAGAGTATTGAACGTATAACGACAAAGGATGATGAGCTAATAATTTACAGTAATAACGAGCGCCAAATGAGTGTTAGTTTACCTGTAAAAAAAGCAGAGCTAGATAGTTTTATTAAACGAATACTTACCGACTCAGAAAAACAAAATATTACCTTTAGCTAAGAAAATTACCTTTAAGATTGAACGAGTTTTAGTCTTAAACGGTCAACACTCCTTAGCTGATCTTTAGTGTATTAAATAACGTAATAATTAGCCGTACTTTTTATGACTTTATAAAGTATAGCTAATCAACTATTCAATGAGGCTATTATGTTGAAGTGGAATGATGTTATTAACTTTGCCACCAATGGCAATCCTACCCCAAGTAAAAAAGTAGTCAAAACTGACGAGCAGTGGCGGATGCAACTATCAGAAGATGAATATTACGTAACACGTAAAAAGGGAACAGAGCGCCCAGGTAGCTCGGGTAGTTGTACATTACTCGAACCTGGCAAGTATGTGTGTATTTGTTGTGATAATCTATTGTTTGATGCTGATGAGAAGTTTGATAGTGGTACTGGTTGGCCGTCATTTACGCAACCTGCGACAATTGAAGCGATTGGCTATGTAAGCGATACAAGTCATGGTATGGAGCGCATAGAGGTGGTTTGTAACGTGTGCGATTCGCACTTAGGTCATATTTTTCCAGATGGCCCATTACCAACGGGTTTACGTTATTGCGTTAATGCCGCATCAATGAAAAAGCTCTAATATTTTATTTACTAGCGCTTTGAATATCTAAATTCATTTCTTTTGCTATGTGCAAAATCTTATCTAAACGCTGCGTCTGATCTGCTTGTAATTTAGTTTTATCAAGAAGGGCGTAGCACCTTCTAGCAAGATCCATATTAAATGAGCTGCCAGATTGCTTAGTTGAATCAAATAGGCACTGTAATAAATTAAGTGCGATACTTTGATTACGAGGCATGACTCTAAACGCTTGTGTAAAAGCTTCCAACGCAGTATTTAATTGGCCTTTATTAAATTGACTAACGGCATGGTTATTAAGCTCTTTTGGACCCATTTTAATATCGCGTCGCTCACTTTGTTGCTGCTGAATATAACGCAAGTAAGTTGTGTCGCTAACTGCGGGATGTCTTTCACAGTGGCTAATTATTTGTGTGAATAAGGTTTGCGCCTTTTGATGAAACCCCAGTTCATGAAATGCTTTTGCTTTATCAAGTGCGCCATCAACCGATCGGATATGAGTATCGTCATCATCAAGTTGTTCAATTAGCTTTTTAGCTTTTTGATGCTCGTCTTTTAAGTAATGGAGTCGTGCATTAAGTACATCAATTTGAGCTTGATTAGTATTATTAGGAAACTGTTTTTTTAAATCATTAATGTACTGATTGGTTTGCCTAGAAATTCGTTGAATTTGATCGGTTTGATCAGTCGTTAGCGCAAAGTCGATACCTGCACGTGCTGCATTCAAATATACATCGGGGTGGTCGTGTATTGAGTGTTTTGCAAAGGTGGCTATATCTTTTTGAGTTAAATAGCTTTTTTCGTAGTCGTGATTAATTAGCGACACATTACTTAGCGATTTTTGGCGTGTGATATTTCGCGGTGCAATTTCTGCAGCTTGGCTTAAAAAGCTTTGTGCTAGCTCAAATTGATTTAGCTTTATTTCTAATCTGCCCAACAAATCAAGGGCTACTAAACGAGTTTCTTGGCGCTCTAACATTGTTTTGAGCATTCGCTGCGCCAAAATATGTTCGTTATTCGCTATAAGTGCTTCTACTAAGCCTACTTTTGCCCAAGCAAATTTTTGAATGTCGAGAACAGACTTAAAAAAGTCTTTCGCATCTTGAGCGCGCTTTAAGCGAAGTAAGGCATCACCTTTTAAGCGAAGTAGGATAGGGCTGTAATTATTATTTTTTTTATCCAGAGCGGTATCAATAAATTTAATAGCTTTTGAATCGTTACCATCATCAATTAATGAATACACTGTTTGTAAGTCGTGTTTACGCTTTAAGATTCGTTCAATGCGTATTTTAAGCTCTTGTACTGTAAAAGGTTTAACTAAAAAGTCATCAGGTTGCAGCTCAAGAACACTATGAACGAGTGAGCCACTTGTTTCTGCTGAGATAAAAATAAAGCCAGTCGAGCTTTTTATGAGTTGCTTTACACGTAGCTCTTCATAAAGCTGGTAGCCATCTTGGTGTTTATTTAAGTTGAATGAGCAAACGATTAGATCAAATTCTTCACTTAAACACTGCTCTTTTGCAGAATTTGCATGATCAGCAAAGCGCAACTGCCGAAAGCCAAGCCTTTCTAACGATTGTTTCATATAGCTTTGAGCAAGTGGCTGCTCCTCTACTATAAGTATTTTGGCTTTTGAATAGATCTTAGTTGGCATTGGCTTAAGCGTGATTGTATTTAACACAGACTATAATCAACAGTTTAACTCCTTACAAGGGAATTTAAATGATAGCTGTATTTATTAGGTACTTAACTTTGCCTAATACGTTTATCTAACTACGAAAGTACTGAGCCGAATAACATAATTAAAAACTAAATAAGTAAAATGGAAACGCTATATTTGATGAGTGCTTTGATATGGAAATTTAGATTTTAATAAAAATATGAAATGTATTTAAGGTAAAAAGAGGAGTTAAACGTATTTAATATGGGAAAAGAGTTATTACTAGGGAAGTTGTCTGATGGTATTTATATGTGGTGGGTGATACTGGACTTGAACCAGTGACCCTCGCCTTGTAAGGGCGATGCTCTCCCAACTGAGCTAATCACCCACATATAATAGGTATGCCTGTTATTTAATTCTTTGTTGTCAATTAACCGCTTGATGTAATTTGGTGGGTGATACTGGACTTGAACCAGTGACCCTCGCCTTGTAAGGGCGATGCTCTCCCAACTGAGCTAATCACCCAAATTACATTTTAATATGCACCATTCTAGGAATGGTGGGTCGTACTGGACTTGAACCAGTGACCCTCGCCTTGTAAGGGCGATGCTCTCCCAACTGAGCTAACGACCCATATTAAATTTTAAAACGCGACTATTAACATAATAATAGGCTTTATATGTGGTGGGTGATACTGGACTTGAACCAGTGACCCTCGCCTTGTAAGGGCGATGCTCTCCCAACTGAGCTAATCACCCACATATAAATTAAAACGCTACTATTGAAATAAATAGTACTGGACTTTAACCAGTGAACCTCGCCGTTACTTGTAAATAGCGGTAATGTTCTCTTTTTTCTAACTGAGCTAACGACCCATTTAGATTTTCTTGTAATATGCACCATTCTAAGAATGGTGGGTCGTACTGGACTTGAACCAGTGACCCTCGCCTTGTAAGGGCGATGCTCTCCCAACTGAGCTAACGACCCATATTACATGCTACTACCTATATAGATAGTACTGGACTTTAACCAGTGAACTTCGCCATCTTTTATAAAAGGTGGTGATGCTCTCTTTTCTTGTAACTGAGCTAACGACCCATATTACAATTTTAAAACACGACTATTATATAATAATAGGTTTTATATGTGGTGGGTGATACTGGACTTGAACCAGTGACCCTCGCCTTGTAAGGGCGATGCTCTCCCAACTGAGCTAATCACCCACATATAAATTAAAACACTACTATTAAAATAAATAGTACTGGACTTTAACCAGTGAACTTCGCCGTTACTTGTAAGTAGCGGTAATGCTCTCTATTTTCTAATTGAGCTTAGGACCCATATAGAATTTAGATGTGAACACTTTAATTAAAAAGTGGTGGGTGATACTGGACTTGAACCAGTGACCCTCGCCTTGTAAGGGCGATGCTCTCCCAACTGAGCTAATCACCCACATCTAAACAACATTGCATTGCTGCGTTGTTGTGGGGCGCTATTATAGATAGAGTTGAAAATGTGTCAACACTTGAATGATAAAAATGTGCTGAATGAAGGTTTTATAAACAATAGGATATGGTTGAAGTCTATTTTATCATCAAATTTGATATTGCAGTTCAATTAAGCACCTAATAAGCTCCTAAAAGTGAGTAGGGAATTGTATTTTATTAATCTTAAATTTAGCTTCACGATACTTATTGTTTTTTTACTGGAGTCGTTTTTATGATTATGAGCAAGATGGATTAATATTAGGGCGAGTTATTTAGTGAATAGAGCGGTCCTTTAAAAATGAATTTAATCTAAACTCCCCAAAACAAATGCTATTTTCAGCATTCTAAACTCTATTTTTGTACTTACTTTATTTTTATAAGCCAACCTAGCCAAATCGTAAATACTCATACTTCACTAATAGCCTTCGGATTAAGACTAAATAGATCACATATAACTAGTGCGTGTTGACCTTTGTGGATTGAACCCAAAGGGCAGCGCATGTTTGGACTTTATGCGGCGTTATCGCCTATTCATGGGTAATAACCAAACTACATAGGCTCTGCCTTGCCTAAAAACCAAACATACTGCTGCAAATTCACCCACCAAAGATCAACACGCCCTGAAGTTTTGTACATAGCATTACGAAACTACAATGCTCTTTAAAAAATGTTCTTCAAACAATAATCGAGTTTTTGAGTACGAGTTACGCTGGTTATTAAGCAAGTAAAGGCAGTGGGCACTCTCAAATCCACATTTAAGTTTTGGTTATTATAAGCAATTGTAACTTTTAAACGATTAAGGCGATTGGCGGGGCCTTAATTGGTAGTTTTTAGATAAGTTCAATTTGCATATAAATGTATACCTTTGCTTTGATGCAATTTTGTTGCATTAAATAGGGGTGTAGGGTGTTGTTAAGTATTCGCTGCGATATAGTGATGTTATTATAAGCAGTAGGGCTAGAATCTTATTCAAATTGTATTTTTTAGCACGCTTGATAGCCAGTTTGTTGAAAATTAAACCATTTAAATAAAGCTAGGTAAAAAACTGTTGACTTTATTTTGGGTGGTGCATAGAATGCGCCCCGCACTAAGCGATACACGATGTGTTTGTCACGGCGGGTATTGATTAAGTTGGGGCCATAGCTCAGCTGGGAGAGCGCTTCGCTGGCAGTGAAGAGGTCTGCGGTTCGATCCCGCATGGCTCCACCAAAAATTAGTGTTTTGTCCTAGGGTAGCAGTTTTCTGTGTCCCCATCGTCTAGAGGCCTAGGACACCGCCCTTTCACGGCGGTAACAGGGGTTCGAATCCCCTTGGGGACGCCACTTAACTTTTATTAGTTAAAGGCGGTTTTACCGAGAAAATAGCGTCACAATTAAAGCTCGAGTCTTTACTTGTATTAAACGCAATTACCTTAAAGCTCATGATGTGAGTTAAACTTATCAACTGTCCTAGTGACACATTTATGTGTCCCCATCGTCTAGAGGCCTAGGACACCGCCCTTTCACGGCGGTAACAGGGGTTCGAATCCCCTTGGGGACGCCACTTACTTATTTTTAATAGGGAAGTGAAGTGTTATTAAGAAAGCTCGCCTGAAACGAGTTTAAAAATTCAGTTGTCCTAGTGACACATTTATGTGTCCCCATCGTCTAGAGGCCTAGGACACCGCCCTTTCACGGCGGTAACAGGGGTTCGAATCCCCTTGGGGACGCCA
>NZ_AUTP01000167.1:0-4305 GCF_000498075.1 Pseudoalteromonas sp. TAB23 | reverse complement strand
TATCTAGTTGTTCTAAATAAAAAATTTTTAACGACGTTATAGTGCAATTTAATTCGTTAAATTGATCAAAGATTTATGCAGGTTGGTATTACAACTTACATTGTGGGTTTTTACCCTGTGCTTTAGCTGTACTTTGCTCGCTAAGTGCTTTACTCATTTGTGCTTGTAAGTCTTTAATACGACTGCTTGGCGCTGGGTGAGTTGATAAAAACTCAGGTGTTGTACCACTACCTGCTGCACTCATATTTTGCCAAAGGGTTACTGATTCTTGTGGATTAAAGCCTGCTTCAGCCATTAAATCTAAACCAATTTCATCAGCTTCTGACTCGTGCGAACGGCTAAATGGCAAAACAACACCATACTGTGCGCCTAAGCCTAGACCCTGCATAATTTCATTACGGTATTGAATGTTACCCATTTCAAGTGCTGCACTACCAAGTTGCATACCGGTATCTAAAATAGAGCTTTGTGAAACACGTTCATTAGAATGCTCAGCAATTACGTGCCCTACTTCGTGCCCTAGCACTGTTGCTAGTTGGTCTTGATTGGTGGCTATTTTTAATAAGCCCGTATGAACCCCAATGTAACCACCAGGTAGTGCAAAAGCGTTAGCAGATTCATCTTCAAATACAACTACTTCCCAATTTTGCGACGCGTATTCTTTTGGTAATACAGCCACTACTTTTTCAGCAATGCAATTTACATATGCATTTGTTTTTGCATCTTTATTAATTGGTTGGCTTTTTTTCATATCTGCAAAACTAGCAGTGCCCATATCACTCATTTGTTGATCTGAGTAAAGCGCTATTTGAGTGCGTCCTGTTGGTGACGTTTTACAACCGACTAAAACGGCTGTCGCTAATACTGCAAGTACTAGTTTTTTCATGATAATTCTCTTAAGTAATGAATTTTTTATTGCTTGTAGAATAGCAAACACAGTACCAATTTAAAATATTTGCTTTATATACCTTTATATTAAAAAGATGCGATAAGACGATAAACTTAGCAGGCAAACTAAGTTTATCCAAATACAATGCCCTGTTACACTATAGCCCTTGTTTTTAGTGATTGTTGAGTTTACACATGGACGCCTCAGCCTCGTCTTTTAATACCCGTATTTTATTGCCTTTATTAGCCAGTATCGTGGCGATTACTCCTTTGGCTATTGATATGTATTTGCCTGCCATGCTGGTAATTGCAAGCGATTTAAAAACTAATATGCCAAATGTACAAATATCGTTGAGTATTTACTTAGCGGGTTATTCATTGGGGATGTTATTTTTTGGCCCTATTGCCGATCAAATTGGCCGCCGTAAGCTCGCACGTATTGGCTTAACCCTATTTGGCGCAAGCTCACTTGCACTCGCATTTACAACCGAAATCCATGCGTTTTGGACTCTTAGAGCAGTGCAAGCATTTACCGGAGCGGCAGCNCAACCGTAGTCGTACCGGGTATTATTCGCCATATTTATCAGCAAAATACAGCTAAGGGAATGTCGTATGTGTCGATGATCATGATGGTAGCACCGTTAGTAGCCCCCTCTGTTGGTTCGTTTATTTTAGGATTTTCTGTTTGGTCAACCATATTTTTGGTTCTTGCTGGATATAGCTTTTTAATATTAGCGTTTGTACAAGTGTATTTAATAGATATACCTATTCATAAAAATGAGAAAAAAGGCCTCGCTCTATTTTTTGATAGCTATAAAACTGTACTGAGTAATAAAGACGCACGTGCGGATATACTCAGTTCTATGTTTGTATCGTTTGGATTTTTTTGCTTTTTGACCTCAGTACCATTTATTTATTTAGATTTATATGAAGTGTCAGAACAGTTATTTGGTGTGTTATTTGCGTTTAATGTAATGGCGCTGATGTTTGGTAACTTTTTAAATACGCGAATTGTACCAAGGCTGGGCTCTCGAAAAATGCTCTATATTGGGCTTGTATGTGGGTTTGTATCGGGGCTTGCGCTGTTAACATTTAGCTTATTGCACTTATCACTTTATTATATTGTGGCTGCTATTGCGCCATTAATGATGAGTTTAGGTGTCACTGCAAGTAATGCTGATTCGCTAATATTAATGAAGTTTGAAAGAAACACAGGTACAGCAACGGCCGTAATTGGCACACTTCGTTTTGGTAGTGGTGCATTAGTTGGCCCGCTACTCGCCATTATGCACGCAAAAAGCGCAGTGCCATTTTCAAGTTTAATGTTTAGTGCTGTATTACTCACTATGCTCGTACAGCTAATTCACTATAAAAAAGACAAAAAAAATGCCTCAATATGAGGCATTTTTATCAAAGCTAATAACCTTAAATTAATTAAGCGTCAGCAGCTTTAGAAACCATAACCATTGCAGGGCGTAATAAACGACCATTCAATGTGTAACCTTTTTGCATAACAGCAAGTACTGTATTAGGTGTTACATCGTTACTTGGTTGAATTGACATTGCTTGATGAAAATCTGGATTAAACTGCTCACCTTGTGGGTTTACAATTTCAACACCAAATTTAGAAACAGCGTCATTAAAGCTCTTAACCGTCATATCGATACCTTCAAGCAACGGCTTTAGTGTCTCATTTTCTTTATCAGAAAATTCAATAGCACGTTCAAGGTTATCAATTACAGGTAGTAATTCGTTAGCAAATTTTTCTAGTGCAAATTTATGCGCTTTTTCTACATCTTGTGCTGCACGACGACGAATATTATCTACATCTGCTGCGGCACGAACAACACCGTCTTTTTGATCAGCAATTGTTTGCTTTGCAGCTTCAAGCTCTGCATATAACATCGCAATTTCTGCTTCAGGGCTTTGTTCTTGTTCTGCATGCTGTTCAGCGGCTTCTACTGCTGCTTCTACATCAGCCTGCATTTTAGAAATTTCTTCGTTTAATTCTACTTCTTGCTCAGGGTTTTGTGTCTGCTCAGACATAAAATACGTGCTCCAATTCTTTACAACTGCGGTAATTATGGGGATTGAATAAAAAGATTCAAGAGTTAGATGCCTCAATTAATTTAAATTCTTGAATTATTTCTTCAATCTGCGCTGATTTAGGACAAATGATACAAAAACGGCTTTGATATTCTTGATTTTTAAAGTACGGCACGCTTATTACAATTAATTCATCGCACTCAGTAAAAGGTAATTTTTCGCTATTAAGTACCGATACACCATTTTTAAAAGCAAGCTTATCTTCTACATAATTTAAAAACGAAACACCAATATTTAAACTTTGTTCGCAGTCTATTTGTTTGTAGAGGTAATTTTCACCAACAACAATACTATTATCTGAGCCTAATTTTTGGCTTAGTTGTCGCGTCCATTGATTAAGCGAATCATGACAATTTCGAGGCGCTGTATTTGCCATAGCTTGCATACGGTACAAACCTTCCATTAAGGTTTGTTGGCTAAATACAGTATTCAACCACGTGGCAAATTGATAACGAACAGAGTCTGACGAATCATGAGGTTTATCAATACAAATATTGTGACTCTGCCCTGCCCTATCTATTAATAAAATAAGCCAGTCGGTAGAATCAAAATCAAGCACTTCTACTCTAAACACTTGCTGTGAACTGGCTTGAGGTAAACCAACACAACAGCATACTTGATATTTTTGGCTTAAACCATGCGCTAGCTCAACGAGTTGTGACTGCTGTGGTTGCCAATAATTAGCAATATCAGCAAGCACAAAAAATTCGTCAAACCAATAATCAAACCCTTCATTTGTCGGCACTCGCCCTGCGGATGTATGAGGTGAATACAATAAGCCCACTTTTTCTAAGCGAGCCATAGCATTACGAACCGTAGCCGAACACACTGCCATGCCTTTGAGCTTGGCAATTTTTGTTGATGGAACAGGCAAGCCTTCACCATTACAGTACATGTTCATAACAGCTGAAAAAATTTGCTGATCTCGTGGGTTTAGTTTCATGGTATCTACATCTTGTTGCATGAAAGAGATATCGGGGCGTTTAGTTCTTTTTCAAGTCGTGCAGCTAACTCACTACGAATAAAATTGAAGGTTTATAATATTGCTATAATCTGTATTTTCAAACACTTCTGTTTTGAGTTACTCTAC
The DNA here is from genome assembly GCF_000498075.1 of Pseudoalteromonas sp. TAB23. Taxonomy (NCBI): domain Bacteria; kingdom Pseudomonadati; phylum Pseudomonadota; class Gammaproteobacteria; order Alteromonadales; family Pseudoalteromonadaceae; genus Pseudoalteromonas; species Pseudoalteromonas sp. TAB23. Next base: position 221 of record NZ_AUTP01000167.1, on the reverse strand, counting down.
TATTATTAAATCTCTTTGTGCGTACATTATGGACTCTCCTTTTAACACCATAGGCCTAATTGGCAAACCTAATCACCCGGGAGCCGCTGCTACCCTTCAGCGTTTACATACCTTTTTACTTGCGCTTGGCTTTGAGGTAATAGTAGAAAAACGCACAGGGAGTCAGTTAGACGATATTCCGCATGACAAACTTGTTAAGTTAGTCGACTTAGGTGAACAAG
>NZ_AUTP01000166.1:0-45640 GCF_000498075.1 Pseudoalteromonas sp. TAB23 | reverse complement strand
AAGCCGATTTAGCCATTGTTGTAGGCGGTGACGGTAACATGCTTGGCGCAGCACGCGTACTTGCGCGCTTTAACATTGCTGTAATTGGTGTAAATAGAGGCAACCTTGGTTTTTTAACTGATTTAAACCCCGAAGGGTTTGAAGCGAGCTTGGAGCAAGTGCTCAGTGGTGAGTATCTTGAAGAAAAACGTTTTTTATTAGAAGTAGAAGTATATCGCCACAACGAATTAAAAAGTGCAAACTCAGCCGTTAACGAAGCGGTACTTCATGCCGATAAAGTAGCGCACATGATTGAATTTGAAGCTTTTATAAATAATGACTTTGTGTTTTCTCAGCGCTCCGATGGTTTAATAGTATCAACCCCGACAGGCTCTACGGCGTATTCACTTTCAGGTGGCGGTCCAATATTAACGCCAGAACTAAATGCTATATCGTTAGTACCTATGTTTCCTCATACCTTATCTAGCAGACCTTTAGTGGTAGATGCCGATAATGAAGTTCGTTTAAAGCTAAGCCTAGAAAATACAGATAGCCTACAGGTAAGCTGCGACAGCCACGTAGTGCTAGCCGTATTACCCGGCGATGAGGTAGTAATTAAAAAAGCCGATAAACAATTGCGCTTAATTCATCCAAAAAATTACTCTTACTACAACGTTTTACGTACAAAACTGAATTGGGGTAGTCGTTTGTACTAGGGCCTGTTTATCTTTCGAGGTTAAATTTGCAGCTGCATATTTGGTATTTAGACAAGGCAGAGCCTGTGTTGTGTGGTTATTCCCCATAAATAGGCGATAACGCAACATAAAGGCCAAACATGCGCTGCCCTCAGGGTTCTTTCTAGGGGCGATTGACTCTTTGTTGCTCGGTTTTTACTTAGCCCACTAGGTTTCAAACCTCGCGCCGCGATTAAATCCCCCCTAGATTGAACAAATCTTAATCCTGAAAGGTAAACACGCCCTATTCTTATTGCCAAATTTAGTACTATAAAGCAAAATGGCGACTTAAAATAATAATCAACTAATTTAGGAACGAGTAGCAATGACTTATGTAGTATTCTTTGCTTTACTGCTATTAATTACACTTTTATACAGTTACCTCAAAATTGAGAGTAACCGTAAAAAAGCGATAGAAGCTAGAAAAAAGCTATTTAATGAACGTGTTTCGCATGTAAATACGCGCCTTAAAGCAAAGCTTAATGATCTACTTGATGCTAAAATAATTCGCCCAAAATACGTTCCTCGCATTCAAGCTATTGTAAATAATTTTTTTGTTGTTCAATCACATACAGACGAGAACTTGCAACAGCTTGAAGATACCGCCGACCTACTAATTAATACGTTGTCCAACGAGTTAATTAAAACCAATCAAACAAATATAATTCAACCATTGATCGATAATGTACAGTACTTTGTATCTGAGTTGCCCCAGCAAGGAATTTTGTACAATAAGAGTTTTTATATTAATACATTACCTCCCCTCATTGCTCTGCTTAAAACCGAAGAGAGTATACAACCTACTGATATTGTTGATGATAAAATTGATGCATCTTCCCAAACTTCCGATACACAGTTTACTCAAGATGTAAGTGTTGCTTAAATAATAAAAAATTAATTTGCAAAAAACCAAAACACTGTATAAATTAACAGTTAATTGACTGGATGGATAAACAGTATGTTAATTGGTTTAGAAGTTAAAAATTTTGCAATCGTAAGTAATTTAAGCACCGAATGGCGCAGCGGTATGACTGCGATCACAGGTGAGACAGGTGCTGGTAAATCTATTGCTATTGATGCCCTATCGCTATGCTTAGGTGAGCGCGCGGAAGCATCAGCAGTTCGCCCAAGCTCTGATAAAGCAGAAGTATGTGCACAATTTGACTTAACAGATCTACCGCTTGCTCAAGCATTTTTAGAGCAACATATGCTAAGCACTTCTGACAACGAGTGCTTATTACGTCGTGTTGTTTGTAAAAATGGCCGAAGTAAAAGCTATATTAATGGTAGTGCAGTTACCGCATCACAATTAAAAGAACTTGGTCAATATTTAATATCTATTCATGGACAACATGCCCACCAATATTTATTAAAAGCTGAGCATCAGTTACAGCTTTTAGATGCCTATGCAGGGCATCACCACTTAGTAAACTCAGTAAATAAAAACTATAAACAGTTTGCTAACTTACAAAAAGAATTTAAACACTTAGAACAACAACAGCAGCAACAAGCAGCGCAAAAACAATTGTTAGAGTATCAAGTTGCTGAGCTTGATGAATTTGCATTACAAGAGAATGAGTTTGATTTAATTGAGGCTGAGCATTACAAACTAAGCAATAGCCAAACAATATTAGAATCGTGCCAACGTGAGTTACAACACTTATATGAAAGTGATGAGCAAAACGCTTGCTCATTACTACAGCACAGCGCTCAACAATTTACCGAACTGGCTCAATATGACGAAAGTTTAGCAAGCGTAGCTGCTATGCTTAGCGAAGCCGCTGTACAAGTTGAAGAAGCAAGCCGCGAAGTGCGCAATTACACTGAGCAAGCAGATTTAGACCCGGCACGCTTAGTTGAAGTAGAGAATAGGCTAAGTGGAGCGATGGATTTAGCGCGTAAGCATCATATAAAACCACAGCAGTTAGTTGAGTTTCATCAATCGATTGCTCAAGAACTTGAGTCAATAAGTAATAATAGTAATCGTCTGGAGCAGCTTGAGTCAGAAATAGAAAGCGCGTTACTTAGTTACAAGCAAACTGCTGATGAATTAAGTAAAAGCCGCTGCGAGTATGCTAATACACTTAACACACTAATAAGTGAAAGCATGGCTAATTTATCAATGGAAAACGGTGTTTTTGAAATAGCCTTAACTCAAGAGAGTAATCGTACACCAAACAGCCTAGGCTTTGATAATGTCTCGTTTTTAGTATCAACTAATCCGGGGCAACCACTTCAGCCATTAGCTAAAGTAGCATCAGGTGGTGAGCTTTCTCGTATAAGTCTTGCTATACAGGTAATTATTGCCCAAAAAGTAACAACCCCAACGCTTATTTTTGATGAAGTTGATGTAGGTATTTCTGGCCCAACGGCATCTGCTGTAGGTAAGCTATTACGCCAATTAGGTAAGTCGACTCAAGTGATTTGTGTTACTCATTTACCGCAAGTTGCCAGTAGTGCACATCAGCAATTTTTTGTAGCTAAAGAAATAGCACAAGGCGAAACGTTTACTCATATGCTGCCTTTAAATAAAGATGGCCGTATTAATGAAATAGCCCGTTTACTTGGCGGCGATAACATAAGCAAAACAGCTAAAGCAAATGCTAAAGAACTAATAATGGCTCACGCCTAATGTGTTAGTAAATAACGTCTTCAAGGATTAAATAATGCACAGTACTTTAGTTGATTTTTGTATAATTTTAAGTTGGTTGTTATTAGTACTAAGCACCTGTTTAATTATATTTAGTAAATATAAACATACTTGTTTTAAACAACGTTTATTTAAGTTTTTAAATAGCTTTTTAGTTTTTCAACTAATCGTTGTGGCCTATTACTTTACTAGCGAAAAAATAAATGGACTAAGTGATTTAGGTGTTAGTTATTGGGTTTTAATTACAATGCAGATTGCGTGTATTGTAATATGCTACATGAGCTTAAAACGCAGAAAGGCTAAAATAAGGCCATCCCTTGATTCGTTTTCAATGGATTAAAGTAAATAAACATTTAAAAAGAGCACGTTCTGTTTTTACCTTGCTCTTTTGCTTTATAAAGTAGTTCATCAGCATGCTTAATATCTAGGTCAATTGAGCGCTCAGCGTTTGCAGCTGTGATGCCAATACTTAGCGTTATATTTACACTATCTGAAAATAAGCTTACAGCTGAAGCTTTAAGGGCATTATGGATTTTTTCTGCAACGAGCTCGCCCTCATCAACGGTTACATTTGGAATCACAATTAAAAACTCCTCACCGCCCCAACGTGAAGCAATCGCATTTTGCGGAATATTATTTTCAAATGTTTTGGCTAAATGGATAAGAGCTTCATCGCCAAAATCATGGCCGAATTGATCATTAATTTTTTTAAAATTATCTACATCAGCTAATAATATTACAAACGGAATATTATTATTTTTAAGCTCATTTTTAAAAGCTATAAGCTTATTCATAGTGAAACGACGGTTTGGCAGATTAGTGAGTGGATCTATAGTTGCTAAAAATTCATTTTTTTGGCTTAAAGCAATTAATTTACTGCTGTATTTTTCTCTTGAAAATTCGTAATAACCACTCAGCGATGCAACAATTATAAAAGCGAGTATGATTCTGACTGGAAACTGCTCAGGATTGTAGTCATATATATTAAATGTATCAGCGCAATAGAAACCGAGAACAATCGCCGATAAAAATAAAACAATATCAAACGTCCCTCGTTTAAGCCCTCGAATTGAATAAGTAACAGGAGACACTATAAATATCCATATAGGCCCTGTACCTTGTGCTCCTCCTGTAAGTACAAGATAAAACATCAGTGCATACAGGTTATATAAAATTACAGTTGCAGACTTCTCTACACCTCTACCTATATTAAACGCCGATAAGTAAACAAACGAAGAAACAACCAAAGTAAATGCTAATAAATAGCTACTGTTAATAAATGCTAAGCTAGCCATCGAAAACGTTGCTATAAAGCCTATTGAGGAAAAGAGCCGAACAATGAGCTTCCTTTCTAAATTGTTTGAATATTCGTACATAATTTCTATTTATTTATTAATGTATAAAAGCAAACTTATAGATATAAAGTAAGCAAACCGTAAACAGCGTGCAATAATGAACCTACTTTATATTTAAATCAACTATTAAGGTTAGTAATTAGCACTGACAATTGTGCACATATTTTTAGCCTCTTGCATTTATCTCAGGTAAGTACATTTTTACGATATTAAATTGCTTGGCACTAATACCATTTGCTAAATTATATAAGTACGCCCTTTTATTCCTGCAATAATCGAACTGACTGGTAGTCAAAAAATAATATAAACCTGCACAGTTAAAGATGGTAGTAACTATTCTATGAATTGTGCCTGGACCGAGTAAACAACACATTAATCAATAAAAATGCCGCTACAAAAAAGTACACGCATTATACCAATCCGCGATAATACTCAATCAATTTTAAGGATTGAACTTGGCGCTAACTGCGTTAAAACTTTCGAAATACGACTGCATGAATACAAAGCAATGTAGAGGTAATTACCGAGAACACCTAAGTAGCGAAACTTTAGCCTCATTATCGACATAATTTTGTTATCTCAAAATAGATTACTTAATTAAGCGAATTGGTATTAGAGTATATAAACGACATAGAAGAAAGAAGTGTCGATAACGTTTATATATATGAAACGAGCCCTGAAAGCCGCTTAGCAGATACCCAAAGAAATCGCATTTGGCTTAGAAAGAACACCCCATAATGGCAAAGCAGTTTCTCTGAAAGTTACTATATAAGGTTTCTACATGAAGTTACTAACAAAAGGTGTTGTTCAAGAAAGCCATACAAAAGGTGGTATAAATATAGCCCCATTTGTCACTAATTACGTTGACATTACATTTGGATAAAACAAATAAAAAAGCAAGCCACTTGGCTTGCTTTAAATATCGTTATTTTAACACGAAAAATTAAACTTTTAAGTAATCCATAATACCTTCTGCAGCGTTACGTCCTTCAAAAATAGCAGTTACCACTAAATCTGAACCACGTACAATGTCGCCACCAGCAAATATTTTAGGGTTAGTAGTTTGATGTGTAAACTCACCTTGCTCTGGTGCGTTAATACCGCCCCAGTTGTTTATTTCTACATCGTATTTTTCTAACCAATCCATTTTGTGAGGTTGGAAACCAAACGCCATAATAACTTGATCTGCTTCAATAACATGCTCTGAACCAGGTACTTCTTTAGCACGGCTTCTGCCTTTTGCGTCAGGTTCACCTAATTTAGTTTTAACCATTTTAACGCCGGTCACTTTACCTTTATCGTTCAATACAATGCCTTTAGGCTGAACGTTATACGTAAATATAACGCCTTCTTCTTTCGCGTTTTTAACTTCACGTTTAGAGCCTGGCATATTTTCTTTATCACGACGATAAGCACACGTTACTTTTGCAGCATTTTGTCGAATAGACGTACGCACACAATCCATCGCTGTATCACCACCGCCAAGTACAACTACTTTTTGATTAGCCATATCAATACACGGTTGTTTTGTCTCGTCGTAGCCCATTACACGGTTCGTGTTACCAATCAAAAACGGCAATGCATCGTGAACACCCGCTGCATCTTCATTTTCAAGACCTGCACGCATACTCTGATACGTACCAACCCCTAAAAACACAGCGTCGTAATCAGCTAAAATTTGATCAAGTGTAATATCAACACCTACTTCAACATTTAACTTAAATTCTACGCCCATTTCAGTGAAAATTTCACGGCGCTTTTGCATTACTGATTTTTCAAGTTTAAAAGAAGGAATACCAAATGTGAGTAGTCCACCTATTTCTGGGTGACGATCAAACACTACTGGTTTAACGCCATTTCGCACTAAAATATCAGCACACCCTAAACCTGCAGGGCCCGCACCAATAATGGCTACNNNNACTTTTTTGTCAGTCCATGTTACATAAGACATATCAGGCTTCCAGCCCATTTTAAATGCCTCATCAGTAATGTATTTTTCAATATTACCAATTGTAACCGCACCAAACTCTTCATCGAGCGTACACGAGCCTTCACACAAGCGGTCTTGTGGGCAAACACGCCCACAAACCTCTGGTAAGCTATTTGTACGATGAGAAAGCTCAGCCGCCTCTATAATACGGCCCGTGCGTATTAACTTTAACCATTGTGGAATGTAGTTATGTACTGGACATTTCCACTCACAGTATGGGTTACCACAATCTAAACAACGGTCAGCTTGTGAGTTAACCTGATTCTCTGAAAAGGGTTCGTAAATTTCTACGAAAGATTTTTTACGTGACGAGATTGGTTTTTTGCGTGGGTCTACACGCTGCACGTCTATAAATTGATATACATTTTCGCTCATACTGCCCCCTTATTGCGCCTGAACACGTAGTTCGGCACTACTGCGAGCGCGATGCCCGAGTAAACTTTTTACGTCACTTGATATTGGTTTTACTAATTTGAACATCGGTAAGTACAATTCAAAGTTAGCCAAAATACTTTCTGCTCTGCACGAACCCGTAAGCTCTAAATGCTCAGCAATTAAGCCGCGTAAATGTTCTTGATGCGACGTTAATTCGTCTAGTGTTACTATTTCGACAAGCTCTGGATTAATGCGTTTTTCAAAATCATTTCGCTCATCTAAAATATAAGCAAAACCACCTGTCATACCCGCGCCAAAGTTAACGCCTACATTGCCCAGTACACATACAACGCCGCCCGTCATGTATTCACAACAGTTGTCACCTACACCTTCAACAACCGCTTGCACACCTGAGTTACGAACTGCAAAGCGCTCGCCTGCACAACCTGCAGCAAACAGTTTGCCGCCTGTTGCACCGTATAAACATGTGTTGCCTGCAATTGTGGCTTTGTGACTTTCGAACGACGAGCCAAGTGGTGGACGAATAACTAGCTTACCGCCCGCCATGCCTTTACCTACGTAATCGTTTGCATCGCCAACCAGTGTCATTTCAAGGCCACCGGCATTCCACACACCAAATGATTGACCCGCAGTACCGTGTAGCTCAATTGCTACAGGATCTGCCGCCATACCTTGGTTGCCATATTTATCAGCAATATAGCCAGAAAGCATTGCACCTACCGATCTGTCGGTATTACAAATACGACTTACTAGTGAAATACCGCTTGAAGCATCAATTGCTTCTTGCGCCTTAGCAAGTAGGCTCTCATTAAGTTTTCCTAAATAATGTGAGCTATTAGGCGCACTGCAATAAAGTGTTTCACCTGTTGGGTTATTAGGCTGAGCAATTACTGAAGATAAATCAATTTTCTTCTGTTTTGCTGTTTTGCCTTCAATTGCTTCAAGCAAATCTAAACGACCGATTAAATCAGTTAAATTTACAACACCTAAGCTAGCCATGATTTCACGTGCTTCTTGCGCTATAAACTTAAAGTAGTTCATCGCCATTTCTGGTAAGCCGTGGTAATGCTTTTGACGAAGTGTTTCGTCTTGTGTTGCAACACCGGTCGCACAGTTATTTAAATGGCAAATTCGTAAGTATTTACAACCAAGCGCAACCATTGGGCCGGTACCAAAGCCAAAGCTTTCTGCACCTAAAATTGCCGCTTTAATTATATCTAAACCCGTTTTTAAGCCACCATCTGTTTGCAAGCGAATACGATGACGCAGTCCATTTTCAACAAGGGCTTGCTGCGTTTCTGCAAGTCCTAGTTCCCATGGGCTACCTGCATATTTAACTGAAGTAAGTGGGCTTGCGCCTGTACCGCCGTCGTAGCCAGAAATAGTAATTAAATCGGCATACGCTTTAGCAACACCCGTTGCAATGGTTCCTACGCCTGGTTCTGAAACCAGTTTTACAGAAATAAGTGCTTTAGGGTTTACTTGTTTTAAATCGAAAATTAGCTGCGCTAAATCTTCAATTGAATAAATATCGTGATGTGGTGGTGGCGAAATTAATGTAACACCTGGAACAGAATAACGAAGCTTAGCAATATACGGGGTTACTTTTTCACCCGGTAATTGACCGCCTTCGCCTGGTTTTGCACCTTGCGCTACTTTAATTTGAATAACGTCAGCACTGCGTAAGTAATGCGGCGTTACGCCAAATCGACCTGAAGCGACTTGCTTAATACGCGAGTTTTTCTCGGTACCATAACGCAGCTTATCTTCACCGCCTTCACCAGAGTTTGAACAACCACCTAAGCGGTTCATTGCAATTGCTAGAGCCTCATGCGCTTCTGGCGATAATGCACCAATACTCATTGCTGCTGAATCGAAACGCTTGTATAGGTTTTCTGCAGGCTCTACATCATCGATGCTAATGCCTTGCTCTGGAATTTTAAGCGCAAGCATGTCACGTAAAGTGGCAATAGGACGCGTATTAACAAGTTTTGCATATTCACTGTAATCACTATATTCACCAGAACGAACTGCTTTTTGCAGGGTTTGGATTACATCAGGGTTATAAGCATGATACTCGCCGCCATGTACGTACTTAAACAAGCCGCCGTGGCTTAATAATTTACGCTTACTTAGAGCGAGTTTGTGTAAGCTTTGCTGATCGTCATCAAAGTCGGTAAAGCATGCGCCCTGTATGCGACTTGCCACACCTTTAAAGCACATTTGTACAATAGCGTCAGATAAACCAACCGCTTCAAACAACATTGAGCAGCGATATGACGCAACCGTACTTATGCCCATTTTAGACATGATTTTGTATAAGCCCTTGTTAATGGCTTTACGGTAAGCAAGAGTTACTTCGCAATACGACTTATTAATAATTTTGCTGTCGCTCATCGCAACTAACGATTCATACGCAAGGTATGGATAAATTGCCGTAGCACCAAAGCCTAATAACACAGCAAACTGGTGCGCATCACGCACGCTACCGGTTTCAATGATAATGTTTGATTCACAGCGAAGATTGTTATCAACTAATCGTTTTTGTACCGCACCTACAGCCATAGCTGCTGGAATCGGCAAATTTGCTTCATCAAAGTTACGGTCGGTTAAAATAAGCATGATACAACCAGCGGCTGCTTTTTCTTGTGCTTGGTCACAAATACGCGTTACCGCATTTTCTAAACCTTCTTCAACTGTGTAGGTAATATCAATTTTACAGTAGCTGTAATGCGCTTCATCAGCATTTAATAGCTGCTGCATGTCTGCGTACATTAAAATTGGCGTATCAAACTGTAGGCGCTTAGCATGGCCTGTTGTTTCGTTAAATACGTTTTGCTCACTACCAATACATGTCGCAAGTGACATTACATGATTTTCACGCAGTGGATCGATAGGTGGGTTTGTTACTTGCGCAAATTTTTGGCGGAAGTAATCATACAGCGAACGATGCCCTTCACTAAGCACAGCAAATGGCGTGTCATCACCCATTGAGCCGGTTGCTTCTTGGCCGTTTTCACCCATTACACGAATAACGCTATCAAGCTCTTCGTTGGTATAACCAAACATTTTTTGATATTTAGCTAGCGTTTCGTCATCAAATGAGCGATTACCGGCGTCTTGCTCAGTCAGTTCTTCAAATGGAACTAAACGCTTAACGTTCTCCTCAAGCCATGACTTGTAAGGATGGCGAGATTTTAAATCTTGATCAATTTCATCAGAGTGCCAGATTTTGCCAAGTTTAGTATCAATGACTAATAATTCACCTGGACCAACACGGCCTTTTTCAACCACTTCATCGGCAGTGTAATCCCAAATACCTACTTCTGATGCAAGCGTAATAAAACCATCTTGTGTAATTACATAACGCGCAGGACGAAGCCCATTACGGTCAAGGTTACAAGCCNACAATACCGGCGGGGCCATCCCATGGTTCCATATGCATAGAGTTAAAGTCGTAAAATGCACGTAAATCATCGTCCATTGCACGGTTTTTTTGCCATGCAGGTGGCACGAGCATACGCATAGCGCGGAATAAATCCATGCCACCAGCTAAAAACAGCTCAAGCATATTATCTAGGCTTGATGAATCAGAACCGGTTTCGTTTACAAACGGCGCTGCGCTTTGTAAATCAGGAATAAGCGGTGACGCAAACTTATATGAACGTGCGCGTGCCCACTGGCGGTTACCTTCAATAGTATTAATTTCACCATTGTGTGCTAAATAGCGGAAAGGTTGAGCTAAAGGCCAACGCGGTTGTGTATTAGTAGAAAAACGCTGATGAAAAACACAAATCGCACTTGTCATACGAATATCAGCTAAATCTAGATAAAAATTAGGTAAATCTGCAGGCATCATTAAGCCTTTATAGATAGTTACCAAACCAGATAGACTTGCGATATAGAAAGCTTCGTCATCAACAATGCGCTTTTCAGCACGGCGGCGCGCTACGTACAAGCGACGCTCTAAATCTTTAGAGCGCCAACCTTCTGGCGCGCTAACAAAAATTTGTTCAAAACCTGGTAATTGCTGTACAGCAATAGGACCCAACATAGATGGGTCAGTTGGCACAACGCGCCAACCTAAAATATTTAACGTTTCTTTTTCTAATTCTTCGCTAAGTATTTGTTTTGCAGCTTGCGCTAAAACAGGGTCTGAATTTAAAAATATCATACCCACTGCGTAGTTTTTGCCTAAGTGCCAGTTATGTTCACTAGCAATAGCACGGAAAAAGCTATCTGGTTTTTGTAATAATAAACCACAGCCATCACCTGTTTTACCATCGGCAGATATACCACCACGGTGCTGCATGCGATCAAGCCCCGTAATAGCAGTACGAATAAGCCTATGACTAGCTTGACCATTAACTTGGGCTATTAAGCCAAAGCCACAATTTTCTTTTTCTAACTTTGAGTCGTATAACATAGACCCCTCCCCTTGCTGCACTGTTAGCGTGGATGAACTGCTCGACGATTTGCTAACAGACGGACAAAACTAGCCTCTATCTTAAATAGAGTCAATAGCACTTTGAATACATATTCACATTCTTGAATATTTCTCACTTCATAGCAAGATTTCTTTTTATCATTATTTTTAACATTTAGCGTTATTTTAACCACTATTTTTTCATGACACTGGTGTCAAGTTTAACATATTGTAAAAAACACAAGCCTTCAGTGTGCCAGCTTACGTAAACGTAAAGGCAACCGAAAGTGAATAAGTATTCAGCGCTAGAGGGGCTATTCAGTTAACATTTAGATAGTTTTATGCTATTTCATTACTTTAATGGCTTAACATCCCCGATTATTGCTGCTCATTAGTATAGTTATGAAAGTTCATGTCATTTTTTGTACGTTAATAGTGAATTTTTATTTAAAACTATGTCCGATGCGGACACATAAACTGTCCGCGGACATAAATTTCAATAACAAAAAAATAAAATCACTTAAATATCAATAAGATAATAATTGGCATATTAATCGTATAGCTTTATATATAATCGCTAATTGGAATTACTATGTTTACTCTAAGCTTATTTTTACTCTCTCCTATTGCCGCTATTTGCACAGCAGCTTTATTACTGCTGTGCGAAAAATACATAAAAGCAATGTAGGGAGAATTAAATGATTAAAGATACCAGCGCACAAGACGTACAAGTAAAGGCACCTATAAGCTATAAAAAATACGCGATAATCACTGCGATTGTTTTCATTGTGGTCTCTACAATTGCTTATATTTTTTTAACGAGCCATAGCGCTAAAAGCTCTATTAGCCGCTCAAAAGTACAGATTGCAAAAGTACATGTTAAAGCGCTCATTCGAGACATTGCCGCCAGTGGTAAAATTGTTGCTGCTAATGCTCCTAAAATCTACAGTCCAGAACGTGGATTTATAGATTTAAAAGTAAAGGCCGGCGATACAGTAAAGCAAGGCAACACACTTGCCCTGCTGCAAAGCCCTGAGTTAACTAATGAATTGAAGCAACAGGAGTCTGTACTTAAAAGACTTGAAGGCGAACATCAAAGGCAGCATTTGCAAGCAAGACGCCAAACACTCACCTTAAATAAAACACTCGATATGGCACAAGTTGAGCTTAACGCCGCTGAGCGCGAAAATCGTCGCGCACAGTTATCAATACAAAAGCACTTAATTAGCCAAATTGATCTAGAAAAAGCAGTTGATGATTTATCCCGAGCTAAGCTCTCCTATAAGCATGCGCAGCAAGAGGTATTGCTTGCCAAAGACACGCTCGCTTTTGAACTACAAGCTGCTAAAAGTGATGTGACCCGCCAACAACTTATTGTTGATGACTTAATCCGAAAAGTAAGCAACCTATCTATTAAGGCTACCGTTACTGGGATCGTGGGTAACCTATTAGTGCAACAAAAAGCCGCTGTGACGCAAAGCCAACCTCTTATGACTCTCGTCGACTTAAGTAATTTTGAAGCCGAACTCCAAGTTCCTGAAAGTTACGCAAACGAATTAGGGCTCGGTATGGAAGTAGAGCTTAAGTTAGGCAATGAAACAGTGATGGGGAATTTATCCGCCATATCACCAGAAGTTAATAATCGTGAAGTAACAGCACGCGTCCGGTTTAAAGGTGTTACTAACAACATTCGTCAGAACCAACGCTTAACTGCACGTATTTTACTCGACAACCGAGAAGGTGTAATGCAAGTAAAGCGTGGTGCATTTATGCAGCAAGGCGGAATTATAGCTTATAAAGTCGATGGCAATATCGCAAAGCGTATACCTATTACAATAGGCGCCACCAGCATTAATGCGGTTGAGCTTTTAAGTGGACTAAAAGAAAACGATGAAATTATTATTTCAAGCTACAGCGACTTTAAGCAAGCCAACACGATTTTATTAAATTAAACAGACGTTCTCAACCAACGCTAAAAATAATTAGGAACAACCATGTTACAAATGAACAATGTAAGTAAAGTATACCAAACAGAAATGGTACAAACCCATGCGCTTCGAGATTTTAATCTGCAAGTAAACGAAGGCGAATTTATTGCTGTTACTGGTCCTAGCGGCTCAGGAAAAACAACCTTTTTAAATATTGCAGGTATGCTCGAGCCTTTTAACGAAGGTGAATACCTGTTGGATGGCGTTAATGTTGGCAGCCTAAACGATAACCAACGTGCTGATTTACGTAATCAAAAAATTGGCTTTATATTCCAAGGCTTTAATTTGATCCCCGATTTAAATTTATATGAAAACATAGAAGTTCCTCTTCGCTACAGAGGGATTAAAGCAAATGAGCGAAAACGTCGAATTGAGCAATGCCTTGAACAAGTTGGTTTAGCATCTCGCGCTAAACACTTACCTCAACAACTCTCTGGTGGACAGCAACAACGTGTGGCAATAGCCCGTGCGCTTGCTGGTGAACCTCGTTTTTTACTTGCCGATGAGCCAACAGGTAACCTTGACAGCTTAATGGCTCGCCAAGTTATGGAGTTACTTGAGCAAATAAATCGCGACGGTGCCACTATTGTAATGGTAACGCATGATAGCGAATTAGCTCGCCGTGCTCCGCGTAATATTCAAGTAGTTGATGGGCAGCTTGCCGACTTTACACTTTATCAGGGCGCGCAAACTATAAAAACAGCATCGGGGGTTTAACTAATGTTTATTCATTATTTAGATTTAAGTTGGCGCAGCTTCAAGCGCACCCCACTGGTTAGCTTTTTAATGGTACTTGCCATTGCGATAGGTATAGGCATAACAATGACCAGCCTTAGTGTTTATCACATGATGTCGGCCGATCCTATCCCAGAAAAAAGCAGCCAACTTTACAGTGTGCAATTACAAACAATGGACGATGGTAGTACGTGGCGGACAGAAGATAACATGCCACTGCAACTGACCTATCAAGATGCAGAGAACTTATTAAACGCACCCACGTCAGAGAAAAAAGTGGCTATGATGCGTACCGGCTTTTCAGTTTATTTAGACTCCGACAAAATAAAACCTTTTATAGGTAATGCTCGCATGACAACGCCTGACTTTTTTAGCATGTTTAATTTGTCATTTTTATACGGCGGGGCTTGGAGCAAAGAGCAAGAAGACTCAGCCGTACCTGTGGTTGTTATTACCCAAGAGATAAACGATAAACTATTTGCAGGACAAAACTCCGTCGGAGAACTGATTTACTTAGATGATGCAAGCTATCAAGTAGTTGGTGTTATTAACCATTGGCCTCTCAATATTAAATATTATGATTTAAATAACGGTGCATTTAATCAAGTAGAAGAATTATTTATGCCCTTTAGCTTAATAAAGGCAAAAGAGCTCGTAAGTTGGGGCAATAGCAATGGATGGAAACACGAAAACACACCAACCTTTGCAGATAAACTGCAATCTGAGCAAGTATGGATCCAGTTTTGGGCAGAGCTAAATACGCTTGAACAAAAACAAGCCTATCAAAATTACTTATTAGCCTACATGCAAGAACAACAAAAACGTGGTCGATTTAATCGTAAAGAACTTGAGTATAAACTTCGCGATGTAAACCAATGGATGCAATACAACAACGTCGTCACCGAAGACAATAAAATTTTAGTGGGCCTGAGCTTTATGTTCTTAGGTGTCTGCTTAGCCAATATTTTAGGTTTACTTTTAGCTAAGTTTTTACGCAGAGCGCCAGAAGTAGGTGTAAGGCGCGCATTAGGTGCTAGTAAAAGGCAAATATTTTTACAGCACTTAGTTGAGGTCGCCATGCTTGGCTTTATAGGTGGCATGCTAGGAATTGTACTAGCACAACTTGGCTTAATGGGCGTAGGGCAAAGCTACGACTACTATGAAAACTTAGCGACAATGGATTTAACCATGCTATTGAGCGCTCCATTGATTGCAATTACAACCTGCATTTTGGCTGGTTTGTACCCAGCTTGGCTAGTGTGCAAAACCAACCCTGCCATTTATCTTAAGAGCCAATAAGGAATTTAACAATGTTAGAAATAAAACCTATATTCAACGCCTTATGCCGCTCAAAGGTGGGCGCTGTATTACTGCTAATTCAAATTGCAATCACAACGGCAATAGTCAGTAATGCTGCATTTATCATTCAAGACAGAATTAGCTATTTAAACCAAGAAACGGGCTACCCTGAACAAGATATATTTAAGTTTAATGTAATGACCTTTGGTACTGATATTAACTTAAGTCAGCAGTTTGAGCTTGATGAAAGCATGCTTAGAAAAATGCCAGGCGTGGTCGATGCCGCATTAAGCAGTAGTATTCCACTATCAGGGAGTGGCAGCGCTTCGAGCTTTAATTTAAAACCTGCTCCACAAGAAGGCCTAAGTGTCAGGACCGCTTATTTTTTTATAGATGACCACGCAATTAATACCTACGGCGTTAACTTAATTGCAGGGCGAAACTTTACCGAAGATGAAGTGCTCGTTACAAACGAAATTACACAAAAGCGCACCAACGTCACTATAGTCACTAAAGCCTTACTTGATGAGCTCTACCCTGATGGAGATGGTTTAGGGAAAATAGTTTATTTTGGCGACCTACCACTTAAAATTATTGGCGTGATCGGGAAAATGAAAGGCCCGTGGCTCAAAGACAGTAAACCCGATAATCTTGCGTTTATTCCTTATATTAAAGCAGCAAGTTATGCACAAGTTGCCGTTCGTACAGAGCCTGGTCAGCGAGCAGCTGTAATGAAAGAAATAGAAAATACTATGCTCGAAAATTACAGCAAACGCGTTATTAATAACATTAAAGGACTTGATGAATTAAAAAATGAGTATACCGCTCAAGATCGCCTCATGATGCGCATGCTCATAGTATTAATCACTATTTTAGTGCTTATAACCGCTCTCGGTATTTTTGGCTTAACCTTATTTAATATTAGCAAACGTACTAAGCAAATTGGTACACGCAGAGCACTTGGCGCAAGAAAGTCAGCTATTGTTAGCTACTTTTTAGTAGAAAATGCATTAATTTGTAGCCTAGGTTTAGCCTTAGGTGTAGTAACAGCAATACTGCTTGGGAAAATGTTAATGCAGTATTTTTCTGTAGCTGCACTACCGCCAAGTTATATAGCCGTTACCGCCATTGCCGTATTTTTAATGAGCTTACTTGCGGTATTAGCGCCGGCTAAACGCGCTGCTAATATTTCGCCCAGTATCGCAACTCGCACAATTTAACCTAGAATCCGCTTGAGGTAGATTTATTATCCAGAGTTTAGGTTACTAAATCATGCAAAAATCACTATGCTACACTGATTAGTAAGGCAGTGTAGCCATTATAAAATTATAAAAATAACCTATGACTCATAAAATACTCATTGTTGATGATAACCAAGCAGTACTCGATGCACTTTCATTGTTGCTCGAGATCCACGACTTTTCGGTAGTCACTGCAACAAACCCGTTTGATGCTCTGCAAATAGTTCGCTATCAGCGAATTGAGCTTGTAATTCAAGACATGAACTTTACCAGCGACACAACCTCTGGCGAAGAAGGTAAAGCCTTGTTTTATGAACTACGAGAAATAAACCCACACCTCCCTATTATACTTATTACAGCCTGGACCGAACTTGCTACCGCTATTGAGCTTGTAAAAGCAGGTGCTGCCGATTACTTACCAAAACCCTGGGATGATGCAAAACTACTAGTTTGTATCGCTAACTTAATAGAGCTAGGCAGTGCTAAAAAAATAGTTGCTACACATAATCGCCATCAACAAGAGCGTGAAGGTACATTTAAAGGCGCAGACCTTGCCGGGCTAATATTTAAAAGCACGGCTATGGAACGACTGGTCACTATGGCGCTCCAAGTAGCTAAATCTGATATATCTGCATTAATTACAGGCCCTAATGGGAGTGGTAAAGAGTGCATTGCGCATATCATTCAAAAAAACTCCCCACTTGTATCGCAACCTTTTATTAAGGTAAACGCAGGCGCACTACCACAAGAACTTATAGAAGCCGAACTTTTTGGCGCTGAAGCTGGCGCATACACGGGGATAACTAAACAACGTATTGGTCGATTTGAAGCAGCTGATGGCGGTACGTTATTTTTAGATGAAATTGGTAATTTACCACTCTCAGGACAAATAAAATTACTACGCGTAGTACAAACCGGCGAGTTTGAACGTTTAGGCTCAACACAAACACAAAAAGTAAATGTGCGAGTAATATCGGCTACTAACGAAAACTTACTACAAGCAATTGAACAAGGTCGATTTAGGGAAGACTTATATTATCGCCTTAATGTAATTGAACTCAATGTGCCTGCCCTTAGCGAAAGGCAAGATGATGTTTTAGCACTCATTAGCCACTTCTTACCTCACCGAGAGCTGACTATAAACACAGAGCAAGCACTTCAACATTATAAATGGCCAGGTAACGTTCGAGAGCTAGAAAATGCTTGTAAACGTGTAGCGGTACTAAAACCAACAGGTGCGCTTACAGTCGATGACTTTGCACTTTCGTCATCGGTTACTGCTCAACAAGAAGCAAAAGCAGAACCGACCAAACAGGAAATAGAACACGCAATGCGCGCTCATCAAGGTGTTATAGCCAAAGTGGCCCGTGAATTTGGTTTAAGCCGACAAGCACTTTACAGGCGATTACAAAAAATGGGTATTGATTATTAATGCCAAACATTATTAGCCACTTTACCCTAAGCCAAAAGGTTGTGTTAATTTGCGCACTTTGTAGCGCGCTGCCTGTTTTTATTATTGCCGCACTTAGTGGTTTTGATATGTACTACACTCTGTTTTTAATATTACTAACGCTTGCATTTAGCACCTTGCTTTCAAGAGCTCTCACCAAGCCAATAAAGCTTGGCATGCAATCGCTCGAAACCGGGTTGCTTAATTTTAAAGATGGTGAGCTCTCCAGCTTACTAGCGTATAAAAGTAATGATGAACTTGGAAAACTATGCCGACTTTATAATCAAACCGCTAAACAGCTTCGCCAAGAAAAACAATGGATTTACCAGCGCGAGTTAATGCTTGATAAAGTATTGCAAAGCTCGCCGCAAGCGTTATTACTGGTCAATGATAATAATACGGTGGTATTTAGTAATTTAATTAGCCGTAGTTTATTTAATAGCGCAACCCGCCTTGAAGGTATGCAGCTAAGTAAATTACTCGAAAATTCCCCTCTGCAATTAATAGCAGCTATAGAGCACGGTGTTGATGGCCTCTTTAATATAGAAATAGAGAATCAAGACTCGCAAACTTGGCATTTAGCCACCGGGGAGTTTTTACTCAATAACCAAAAGCATCATTTATATATATTTAAACAATTAACCCGTGAGCTTAGTCGCCAAGAAGTTGCCGTGTGGAAAAAGGTAATACGCATTATCAGCCACGAATTGAATAATTCACTCGGCCCTATGTCGTCCATGTTACATAGCGCACAATTGCTCGCAAATAAAGTTGATGAGCCCCGCCTTGCCCGTGTATTTGCAACTATTGATGAGCGAATTAGTCATTTAACTGAATTTGTACAAGGCTATGGCAAGTTTGCTAAATTACCTCAGCCACAAAAAACACGGATTAACTGGCAAAATACACTCAATAATTTAAAAAATCACTGGCAATTTAGCTACGAAATAAAAAATCCACACAATGAATTACAAGCTGATCAAGCCCAACTCGAGCAGCTGCTCATAAACTTATTAAAAAATTCACACGAGTCAGGCTCCAACTCCAATGAAATACATATTCAGGTCGAATTTGTACCCCAAGCTTGTGTTATAAATGTGAGCGACTGCGGCAAAGGTATGAGCGAGCAAGTAATGGCAAATGCTTTAGTGCCCTTTTATTCTACAAAAAGTACGGGGAGTGGTTTAGGGCTAGCCTTATGCAGAGAAATAGCAGAAGCGCACCAGGGGCATATAAGTTTACATAACAAAATAGAGGGCGGCTTAAACGTACAAGTGAGCCTTCCTTATTCGTAAATTCACAAAAATTAAAAACAACAAAGCCACTTAAAAAGTGGCTTTGTGTTTAAAGAGCTTAATAACCTGATAGCAGGTTGAGTAATAAAATTACTCTGCGTCAGCTTCTTTATATTTAGCAGCAG
Source organism: Pseudoalteromonas sp. TAB23 (assembly GCF_000498075.1). Taxonomy (NCBI): domain Bacteria; kingdom Pseudomonadati; phylum Pseudomonadota; class Gammaproteobacteria; order Alteromonadales; family Pseudoalteromonadaceae; genus Pseudoalteromonas; species Pseudoalteromonas sp. TAB23. Next base: position 25,977 of record NZ_AUTP01000166.1, on the reverse strand, counting down.
TTTCTGTAATTAACGGCTGTAATTCACCGCGTTGAAACATTTCGATAATAATGTCACAACCACCAACTAACTCGCCATCTACCCAAAGTTGTGGGAATGTTGGCCAATTTGCGTATGCTGGAAGCTCAGCACGAATGTCTGGGTTAAGTAAAATATCAACGTATGCAAATGGTTCACCACATGACATTAACGCTTGCGATGCTTGTGAAGAAAAACCACAATTAGGTAATTTTGGTGACCCTTTCATGAAAAGGATTATTGGGTTTTCTGAAATTTGCTGTTTAATTTTATCAATGGTTTCCATCTACAACCTCAAAGTAACGATAGCTAAATATATTTAGGTCTTGAAAATAACTCATCGTGACCACAAATATATAACTTAATATGGGCAAATAAAGCCGCAATTGAAATAGTCTTTCGCAATAGCATTGCTGTTTGCTTAAACTTGAGTAAAATACTCAACAATTATAGTAACACTATATTACCGCTTGGTATAGGTAACTGCTCTGTTTCAACAGGCATTACGTATTACCAAATGGACTATCAACCAAAGAAGATGGAGATAAAAAAATGGCATTTGAACTACCGTCACTACCATATGCAATCGACGCACTTGAGCCACATATTTCAAAAGAAACACTAGAGTTTCACCATGGCAAACACCACAACACTTACGTGGTTAAGCTTAATGGTTTAATCCCTGGTACTGAGTTTGAAAACAAATCTCTAGAAGAGATCGTATGTTCATCAGAAGGCGGCGTATTTAACAACGCAGCACAAATCTGGAACCATACTTTTTACTGGAACAGCTTATCTCCAAACGGCGGCGGCGAGCCTACTGGCGCAGTTGCTGATGCAATCAACGCCAAATGGGGTTCTTTTGATGCGTTTAAAGATGCATTAAATGACAAAGCAGTAAATAACTTTGGTTCAAGCTGGACGTGGTTAGTTAAGCTTGCTGATGGTTCACTAGACATCGTTAATACATCTAACGCTGCTACACCATTAACTGATGATGGCGTTACTCCAATCCTTACAGTGGATTTATGGGAACACGCTTACTACATTGATTACCGTAACGTTCGTCCAGATTACCTTAAAGGTTTTTGGTCGCTTGTTAACTGGGAATTCGCGAACGCTAACTTCGCTTAATTAGCCTTTAAACGCTAATGTAAAAAAGACGCTTAGGCGTCTTTTTTTGTTTCTTGTTTATCACACCTAAGCGCCTCATCATTTAATAAAACACTTTTAGTAACATGATCTTTTTTCACTTAAATTTTTAATTTTATTGCACAAAAATACAAATTCGTGACTAGACTTTAAAAGGTAAGCACCTTTTTACAGCGGGTTTCGGAGGTTATTATGACGATTTTTGAGCATTACCAAGCACGATACGAAGCGGCACAGGAAGAAGAATACAGTATCGCTGAATTTCTTGAGATTTGTAAAACCGATAAGTCTGCCTACGCCAGCGCACCAGAACGCCTACTCATGGCAATTGGCGAACCAAACATGGTAGATACCGCAACGGATGCACGACTAAGCCGGTTATTTTCTAATAGAGTAGTTGCGCGCTACCCTGCCTTTGCTGATTTTTATGGTATGGAAGACGCCATTGAGCAAATAGTCTCTTATTTAAAACACGCCGCCCAAGGGCTTGAAGAATGCAAACAAGTGCTTTATTTACTTGGACCTGTTGGTGGGGGTAAATCATCCATTGCTGAAAAACTAAAATATTTAATGCAACAAGTACCTATTTATTCAATTAAAGGCTCTCCGGTAAACGACCATCCTCTTGCATTATTTGACCCAATAGAGGACGCCTACGTACTTAAGCAAGAATACGGTATTAAACAGCGCTACTTAAAAACCATTATGTCGCCTTGGGCTGGCAAACGCTTAAAAGAATTCAATGGTGATATTAGCCAGTTTAGAGTGGTTAAGCGCTACCCCTCAATTTTAAACCAAATAGGCATTGCCAAAACCGAACCTGGAGATGAAAACAACCAAGATATTTCGGCGCTAGTGGGTAAAGTCGATATTCGCCAGCTTGAGCACTTTGCCCAAAACGATCCTGATGCATACGCCTACTCTGGCTCTTTATGTTTAGCTAACCAAGGGCTGATGGAATTTGTAGAAATGTTTAAAGCACCTATTAAAGTGCTGCATCCTTTACTTACCGCAACCCAAGAAGGTAACTATAACGGAACAGAAGGCATTAGTGCTCTGCCCTTTAATGGCATGATCCTCGCTCACTCTAATGAGTCTGAGTGGCAAACTTTTAAAAACAATAAAAACAACGAAGCATTTTTAGACCGTGTTTATATTGTAAAAGTACCTTACTGCTTACGTGTAACCGAAGAAATTAAAATTTACGACAAATTACTTGAGCACAGCGAGCTATACAACGCGCCATGCGCACCGGGTACACTTAAAACATTGGCGCAATTTACAACGCTATCACGTTTAAAAGAGCCCGAAAATTCAAGTATCTATTCAAAAATGCGGGTATACGATGGCGAGACCCTAAAAGACACCGACCCTAAAGCAAAATCGTATCAAGAGTATCGTGATTACGCAGGTGTTGATGAAGGTATGACAGGGCTCTCTACCCGCTTTGCGTTTAAAATTTTGTCCCGTGTGTTTAACTTTGATACCAATGAGGTTGCCGCAAATCCGGTGCACTTGTTCTATGTGCTTGAACAACAGATAGAGCGTGAGCAATTTTCAAGCGAAATAGAAGAGCGTTATTTAAGCTTTCTAAAAGGCTATTTAATTCCACAGTATGTTGAGTTTATAGGCAAAGAGCTGCAAACCGCCTATTTAGAATCGTACTCAGAATACGGACAAAACATTTTTGACCGTTATGTTATTTATGCAGACTTTTGGATACAAGACCAAGAATATCGCGACCCTGATACGGGACAACTATTTGACCGCGAGGCACTTAATGCCGAACTTGAAAAAATAGAAAAGCCAGCAGGTATTTCTAACCCTAAAGATTTCCGTAATGAAATAGTGAACTTTGTATTGCGTGCCCGTGCGCATAACAACGGTAAAAACCCACTATGGACAAGCTACGAAAAACTACGCACGGTGATTGAGAAAAAAATGTTCTCTAATACCGAAGATTTACTCCCCGTAATTTCGTTTAATACTAAAACGTCTGCAGAGGATCAGCAAAAGCACGAGGATTTTGTGAACCGTATGGTCGAAAAAGGCTATACACAAAAACAAGTTCGCTTGCTTTCTGAGTGGTATTTACGGGTTAGAAAATCGCAATAACCTTCATAGTCGTAGTATATAGGAGGTCAATATGGTGCATTTTATAGATAGGCGTTTAAACGGAAAAAATAAAAGTACGCTTAATCGCCAGCGCTTTATTAGGCGCTATAAAAAACAAATTAAAGAAGCGGTTTCAGATGCGATTAACAAACGCAGTGTTACCGACTCAAGCTCTGGTGAGAGTATTTCTATTCCACAACGCGATATCAGCGAACCTACATTTCATCAAGGGCAAGGTGGGGATAGAGAACAAATTCACCCAGGCAACGATCAATTTTCTACGGGTGATAAAATTGAGCGCCCTAAAGGTGGACAAGGCGCGGGGGCGGGAGAAGGTGATGCGAGTGACTCTGGCGAAGGGCAAGATGAGTTTGTATTTTCGATATCAAAAGATGAATACCTTGATTTACTGTTTGAAGATTTAGAGCTCCCTAACTTACAAGAGAACCAGCTTGATAAGCTAGTGCAAATGAAAACCCACCGCGCAGGTTTTTGTAGCGACGGCATGCCAAGTAATATTGACATTGTCCGCTCTCTTCAAGGCTCGCTTGCGCGCCGCGTGGCAATGAGTACAGGTAAAAAACGCCGACTAGTTGAGCTTGAAAAACAACTTGATGCGTTGCTTGATGAGCAACATAGCGATAATGCGGCGATTGCTTTATTGCAAAAAGAAATTGCAGCATTAAAAGTACAAATTAAGTCGGTTCCGTTTATTGATAACTACGATTTACGTTTTCGTAATTACGAAAAGCGCCCTCACCCCACCAGCAAAGCCGTGATGTTTTGTATTATGGATGTGTCAGGCTCAATGGATCAGCCAACAAAAGACATGGCAAAACGGTTTTATATTTTGCTCTATCAATTTTTAACACGCAGCTATAAAGACATAGAAGTTGTTTATATTCGCCACCACACACAAGCAAAAGAAGTAGACGAGCAAGAGTTTTTTTATTCTCAAGAAACTGGCGGCACTATTGTTTCAAGCGCTCTTAAATTAATGAACGAAATAATAAAAGAGCGTTATCACGCAAACGAGTGGAATGTATACGCCGCACAAGCCTCTGATGGCGATAACTGGGCGGACGACACCCCGCAGTGTGGTGAAATTTTGCGTAATAAGCTCTTAAGCGCAGTACGCTATTTTGCTTATATTGAAATAACCACTCGTGCCCATCAAAGCCTATGGCGCGAATATGAATCCATAACACACAGCCATAATAATTTCGCTATACAGCATATTCAAAGCGTTGAAGATATTTACCCAATTTTCAGGGAGCTATTTAAAAAAGGTCGTCAACAGCAAAACTCTGCATAGCCTAAAGCGAGGTAGCATTATGAATGATAAACGAATGAGTGATGGCCCAGATTGGACCTTTGATTTATTAGATGAATATCAAGGTGAAATTGCCCGTGTTGCAGCTCACTACAGGTTAGACACATACCCTAATCAAATTGAAGTGATAACCGCAGAACAGATGATGGATGCTTATTCAAGCGTTGGTATGCCTATTGGCTACAGTCATTGGTCTTACGGTAAGAAGTTCATCCAAACAGAGCAAAATTATAAGCGCGGACAAATGGGTCTCGCTTACGAAATAGTGATAAATTCGGACCCTTGTATTGCGTACTTAATGGAAGAAAACACCCTACCTATGCAAGCGCTTGTAATGGCACATGCATGTTACGGACATAACTCATTTTTTAAAGGTAATTACTTATTTAAAACCTGGACAGATGCAGGTTCAATTATTGATTACTTGGTATTTGCTAAAAACTACATAAGCCGCTGTGAAGAAAAGCACGGTATTACACAAGTAGAAGCCCTACTCGACTCATGTCATGCATTAATGAATTACGGAGTCGATCGCTACAAACGTCCACAACAAATATCGCTATTTGAAGAGCAAAAACGCCAACAAGAGCGTGAAGACTACCTTCAATCGCAAGTAAACGAATTATGGCGAACTATTCCCGAGCAACAGCAAGAAACCAAAAAGAAAGTACGTCACTTTCCTTCTGAACCTCAAGAAAATATTTTGTATTTTATTGAAAAAAATGCCCCATTACTCGACTCTTGGCAACGTGAAGTTATACGTATTGTTCGTAAAATTTCGCAATACTTTTACCCACAAAAGCAAACTCAAGTAATGAACGAAGGTTGGGCAACTTTTTGGCATTACACCATCCTTAATCACTTATATGATGAGGGAAAACTCACCGACTCTTTCATGTTAGAGTTTTTACAAAGCCATACCAACGTAGTTTATCAGCCACCTTATAACAGTAAGTATTATTCAGGTATCAACCCATATGCTTTAGGCTTTAATATGATGGTTGATATTCGCAGAATATGTGAGCACCCAACTGAAGAAGATAAACGCTGGTTCCCTGAATATGCAGGCAGTAATTGGCTAGATACACTGCATTTTGCAATGGAAAACTTTAAAGATGAGAGTTTTATTAGCCAGTTTTTATCGCCTAAGTTAATTCGTGATTTTAAATTATTTACTATTATTGACCATACTAATAACCCCCATTTAGAAATTGGCGCAATACATAACGACAATGGCTATAAAGCAGTAAGAGAAGCGCTCTCAGCGCAGTACAACTTGAGTAATCATGAGCCCAACATTCAAGTATATGACGTTGATATTAGAGGTGACCGTTCACTAACCCTACGCTATGTACCCCATAACAACATTCCTTTAGCAAACTCGCACAAAGAAGTGCTTAAGCATCTTTACAGATTATGGGGCTTTAAAGTAAAACTAGAGCAAGAGTCAAATTCTGGTGAGGTTTCAATGATTGGTCAATGCCCAATAGATGACTCTAGACACACAACAGAATAATGAAGGGCAATAAAATTTTCATACTGATTGGGTTTGCTCAGCAGATCGTAAAAAAATACACTATTATTTAACCCTAAATTCTGGATATAAAAAATGACGCTTAAGCGTCATTTTTTATATCTTCGTAGGCTATTACTTTATTTCGCCCTGTATTTTTAGATTGGTACAGTGCTTTATCTGCAGCCTCTATCCAGCGCTCATGATTTTTAAAATCATTACTCCTACCAGCCAGCCCTATACTTACCGTCATTGTTATTTCAAAGTGTTTATACTTCACAGGGTTAGTTTCAATCAACACCCTTAAACGCTCAGCAAACACAAAAGCGCCTTCTTTATCTGTATCAAGTAATGTCACTGCAAACTCTTCACCGCCATAACGCCCTGCAACATCAGTTTCGCGCAGCGTCGTACGTAGTAAGTTAGATAAATGACGAAGCGATTCATCACCACAGCTATGGCCATATTCATCATTTATTTTTTTAAAGTGATCAATATCAAACATTAATAATGTGCTACAGCCACCACTTCGCTTAACTCTTAAAAACTCTTGGCGTAGCGTACCTTCCCAGTGTCCACGGTTTGCAAGCTGCGTTAAGCTATCTGTTTGACTTACTTGTTCTAATTTTTTGTTTAACTCTTCAAGCTCTTTTTTATTTACCGCGACATCTGTTACATCATACAAAATAATACAAATATGGCTAACTTCGCCCATCGTATTTGTAAGAGGGATAAATGTCGCATTTTGATACATGTAATCAGCTTTACCAGTAATAGGTCGATAATTTTTAAACCTAAAAATGTATGGCTGCTGCTCCCAAATCGTAAAAGAGCGGTTTTTTAAAACAAAAACCGATTCTGATTTACTTCTAAACCATTTTTCGTCTATTGCTGGAAATAAATCAAATAGGTCTTTATCTTTTACTGCGCTTGGTAGAAGCCCTGAATGGTTTTCCATAAAACCATTCCATACACACACCTTATAATCTCTATCAAGTACTACAAGGCCTACATCAACGGTATTAAACATATCCATAAGCCAATGGATCTCATTCATTTCTAAATCTGCAGCCATAACTTAATCTTCTAATAGGTAAGCAACTTTATACTTCAAAGTTTTAAGTGAATCTTCAGTAAATAACAGCATGAGGTCGCAATTTATATCATGGTTTTCAATACCGTAACTAATCTCTATAGCAAGGGTGCGTTGCCAACGTGACTTGTTTGATTTAACCAGCTCAGACACATCTCTGTGTTGGCCAAGTACTATTGGGTGCCCTTGGCTAAATGACATATCGAGCTGTTTTGAAAGACCCGTTAAAATAGCGCCTATCAAAATATTACTAATATCCATAAGCAGCTCAAGTTCAACTTTATCGTTTAACTCGCCGTCATAATTCATCAAAGAAGCTATTTCTTTAAAGCTTGAATCATTTAAAAGTAATAGCGCCTCGCCCGAAATACCACCGCCAATAAAGCCCTGGCACACACCCGATGTAGCTGCGTTATTATCTATAGACTGCAGCGCCATATCGAGTTCATTAACTTCCAAAATATTCACATTAGGAATTGGTAGCTCTACAAATACATTAAGAAGACGTGCAAGTAAATCCCCAGCCTGCCCCATAGCAACGTTAGTTAGCTCTTGGTATATATCCCGAACATCAGGGTCGACTTGCTCTCCTAGCGAATGAGAGAGACGTTCACGCATGGCTTTGTCTTTAATTCCATGGTGTTCAATTATGCTGGCTAGTTTTTCGGGGGAACATGGTTTTTGAATAAAATCGATAGCACCCAGTTCAAGCACTCTTTGATGTGCACTTGGCTGTATATCACCAGAGACAACAACAGTGAGTATATTTAGCCCCTGTTCTTTCATAGCGATTAATACTTCATACCCATCCATTTCAGGCATGTTTAAATCGAGAAAAAGTATTTCTGGTTCAATTAACTTTATTTGCTTTATGCAATCAACGCCGTCGAGTGCAAATTCAACTTTAATATCCCAATCTTCAGGTAATGAACGAGCTAGCTGACGCCTAGCTAATTTTGAGTCATCACATATTAGTACCGATGTTGACATATTATCTCTCTATTTCTAAACCAGTAATGAGCATTAAAATCATTTTATGATGGTTTTTATTTTTATTATTGAAGATATATTTTGTAACTTCATGTTAATCAAAGTTTAGCACAGTTACAATTTTTATATTGCAGAACTAATCCCAACTTCATCAGAGCGGTATAATCTCTTGGTTACTATAGCGCAGTATAATACACTGACGCCCATTGCGTTAATTTAAAAGGAAATACCTTATGTTACGTTCACTTACCTTTGCTTTGAGCGCATTTTGCTCTGTGGCTATTGCAGCCGATTACCCAGAAAACACGCTAGACATAGGAAAAGTATCTGCACAAGGCAAACCAGTCACTTTATTAGGCAAAGGGATCTCTGTTGGAGATAGCGCGCCAAATTTCAAAGTAGTTGATGACAACTTCATCCCTGTGACACTTGAGGATTACAAAGGCCAAGCTGTATTGATAAGTGTAGTGCCAAGTCTTGATACAGGTATTTGTAGCCTGCAAACTAAGCATTTTAATGAAAAAGTAGCCTCGCAATTTCCAAGTGTTGTAATGCTAACAATTAGTGCTGATTTACCATTTGCTCAAAAGCGTTTTTGCAAAGCTGAAAATATTGATAAAATCACTACGTTATCAGATTCTGTTTGGCGCGATTTTGGCCAAAAATACGGATTGATTATTAAAGATATGGGCTTATTAACGCGAACTGTATTTATTTTAGATGAAAGCCATAACGTCATTTATAAACAATTAGTTAGTAGCCTTTCAACTGAACCAGAATACAACAGCGTAATTGAGAAACTTAAAACGTTGTAAAGCCGATTAAATAGCACTGATTAAGCAATGCTAAACAGCCTTAAAACAAAAAACCGCCAATTGGCGGTTTTTTAATGTGCTTTTATAATTAACCTAAAAGCTCACCAAGTTGTGAACTTACAGCTTCAACAGCTTGTGTACCATCTAGTTTGTGGTATTGAGTATTACCAGCAGCAGCTTCTGCTTGGTAGTAATCAACTAATGGCATAGTTTGCTCGTGATAAATACCTAAACGTTTACGTACTGTTTCTTCAGTATCATCAGCGCGAACAATTAAGTCTTCCCCAGTTTCGTTGTCTTTACCTTCCACTTTTGGTGGATTATATACAATATGGTAAACACGACCAGAACCAGGATGAACGCGACGTCCGCCCATACGTTCAACAATCACTTCGTCAGCCACGTCAAATTCAATAACGTGATCAACCACTACGCCATTTTCTTTCATCGCATCAGCTTGAGGAATTGTGCGTGGGAAGCCATCAAGTAAAAAACCTTTCTCACAATCAGCTTTAGTAATACGCTCTTTTACTAAACCAATAATAATATCGTCAGAAATTAGTTGACCAGCATCCATTACTTTTTTTGCTTCTAAGCCTAATGGCGTGCCCTCTTTAATTGCTGCACGTAACATGTCGCCAGTAGAAATTTGTGGAATACCGTATTTGTCCATTAAAAACTGAGCTTGAGTACCTTTACCTGCACCCGGCGCGCCCAAAAGAATAATGCGCATATTATTGTCCCCTAGTATGGATATTTATTTTAAAGCCTGAATTCTTCCACAAGCGCCGCCGATACTCAAGCAACTTATACTAATTGATGAGTCGTTGATGCATTTACAGCGCATTAAAAAAGGGAACATACGTTCCCTTTTATTTAAAGTATATAATTTATACTTTTATTAACTAAATAGTTAACTGACTACTTGCTTAGTTCAAGCATTAGTTTGTTTAGGCGAGTAACAAATCCTGTTGGATCTTTAAGTGTACCGCGCTCTGCAAGTAATGCTTGGTCTAATAAAACATGTGACCACTGTGAAAATTTATCTTCATCTTGTTCGTCATTCAAATGCTTAACAAGTTGATGCTCTGGGTTTAGCTCAAACACAGGTTTTGCTTCAGGGGCTGCTTGACCAACAGATTCCATTAGCTTTTGCATTTGTGAGCTCATGTCGTTGTCGTCGCTTACAACACATGCTGGAGAATCTGTTAAGCGGTGCGTAAAGCGCACTTCTTTAACGTCATCACCTAGTGCTGTTTTAATACGCTCAACAAGGCCTGCCATTTCTTTTTCAGACTCTTCTTGTGCTTTTTTAGTCTCTTCGTCGTCCAGCTTACCTAGATCTAGATCACCACGTGTGATTGACTGTAGTTGCTTATCAGCAAATTCAGTTAAGTGGCTCATCATCCACTCGTCAACACGGTCACTTAGTAACAATACTTCAATACCTTTTTTGCGGAAAATCTCTAAATGAGGAGAGTTTTTCGCAGAAGTAAATGTATCAGCTACTACATAGTAAATTTTGTCTTGGTCTTCGTTCATGCGCTCAACATATTGCTCAAGCGACACATCTTGCGTTTCTGAATCAGTATGAGTAGAAGAAAAGCGTAATAACTTACAAACAGCTTCTTTATTTGCTGCATCTTCAGCTGGGCCTTCTTTCATTACTTGACCAAACTCATTCCAAAATACTTGGTAATCGTCAGCTTTGTTTTTAGCCATACGCTCAAGCATTTTAATAATGCGCGATGTACACCCTTTACGAATAGCCTGCGTTACTTTGTTATCTTGTAGGATTTCACGAGATACGTTTAGAGGTAAATCGTTTGAATCTAGTAAACCTTTCACAAAACGAAGGTAGCTTGGCATGAACTGCTCAGCATCATCCATTACAAATACACGTTGTACGTAAAGCTTTAAGCCACTTTGACGTTCACGGTTCCATAAATCGAAAGGTGCTTTTTTAGGGATGTATAAAAGGCTCGTGTATTCAGTTTTACCTTCAACCTTATTATGTGCCCAGCTAAGTGGATCTTCCCAGTCGTGGCTTACGTGCTTGTAAAACTCTTTGTATTCTTCATCAGAAAGCTCTGACTTATCACGCGTCCACAATGCAGTTGCACGGTTAATGCTTTCCCACTCACCTGGTACTGCTGGAATTTTTTCGCCGTCTTCGCCTTCAGACTCTGGTACTTCTGCTTTAAACATTTGTACAGGTGTTGAAATATGGTCTGAGTATTTTGTAACAATGCCACGTAAGCGGTAATCGTCAGCAAATTCTTTTTCTTCATCACGAAGATGTAAAATAATGTCGGTACCACGGCCTTCTTTTTCAATTTCTTGAAGCGTGTATTCGCCTTCACCTTGAGATTCCCACTCGTAAGCGGTTGTTTCACCCGCTTTACGTGTACGAACAGTTACTAAATCAGCAACAATAAATGCTGAGTAAAAACCAACACCAAATTGACCAATTAATTGTGAATCTTTACTTTGATCACCCGTTAAGTTTTTGAAAAACTCAGCAGTACCTGACTTTGCAATAGTACCCAATGAGCTTATTACTTCATCACGTGTCATACCAATACCATTATCAGAAATGGTAATTGTATTTGCTTCTTTATCTGCGCTAATACGAACACGTAAATCGGCATCACCTTGGTAAAGGTCGCCTTGAGATAGCGCTAAAAAGCGTAACTTGTCTGCCGCATCTGATGCGTTTGACACAAGTTCGCGTAAAAATATTTCTTTATTAGAATAAAGAGAATGAATCATTAAGTTTAATAATTGTTTTACTTCTGTTTGAAAGCCTAATGTTTCTTTTTGTGCTGCAGTCATTTATATATCTCCAATTTGCAAAGTGTCTGCGTTATGCACTTAATATGGGGTGAGGTGTTAGAACTTCAAGGGAAAAATCAAAAAAAGGTGAAACGAAAAAATAGAATATCTCGTTTATCTAAAATGGGTGCGGACAATTAATATGAATCTTTTCACCTGTTGTTGGATGTTCAAAATATAAATCGCTGGCATGTAATTGTAAGCGTCCCGCCATGTACTCACTTTGCGCACTTTTATATAAATCACAGCCTAAAATTGGGTGCCCTATAAACTGGCTATGTATTCGTAATTGATGGGTACGTCCGGTAACAGGCGTAAATTGCACTAAGGTTCTGCACGGTTGTTTAAGCCGCTCAAGCACACTGTATTCACTCACCGCTACTTTGCCCGTCGTTTGGCAAATTTTAACTCGCGGAAAAAGCAGTTTATCTTTTGCTATTGGTGCAGTAATTTCCCCCTCATCAACAGCTAAGCACCCTTCTAACATGGCTACATAACGCTTTTGGATAGTACGCGCCTGAAACTGTTTATTGAGGTGCTTTGATGCTTTGGCGTTTAATCCAACAATCATAATGCCCGATGTACCCAAATCTAACCGATGCGGTAACTTTGCCTCAGCAAATGCGGCTGTTAACTCTTTTTGACCATGTACTAAACGGTAATGTACTGAGTCCCAGTTAAGGGGGTTTTTACCAGACAAACTTAATAACCCACTGGGTTTATTGATCAATAAAATATCGTCATCTTGATATAATATTTCAATAAACCCGTCGCACTTAGGCGCTACAAAGTCATCAACAATCATGTGTGGTGCTGAAGGTGTTTGCGATGTTGAGTTAGCCATTAAATTAGTCAATATCTTTTGAATGAAGCGCTTTTAAAGCCAATACTTGCTCACGTAAATCGTCTGCTACTACTTTGTCAGCGGCAATCGGGGTACCTACTGCAACCGACACCAAAGACCATTTTAATCGTGGTAGTTGCCACTTAGCTTTTCGGCTAAACATACTTCCCCACAGGCCCCCTAAATGCACAGGGATAACGGGCACAGGTGAGCGCTCAATAATGCGCTCGATTCCACGGCGAAAAATATCGATAGAGCCGTCACTGGTTAGTTTTCCTTCAGGGAAAATACCAACAAGTTCGCCTTTATTAAGCGCAGCAGCCACTTCGTCAAACGCTTTTTTAAACGCTTCTGGATTGGTTTTTTCACTGTTAATGGGAATAGCTTTGGCCATTTTAAATAACCAATGTAGGGCTGGCGAATAATAAATAGGGGCAAATACCATAAATCGGATAGGCCTTGGTGATGCTGCTAAAATAAACATCCAATCGACAAAGCTCACGTGATTACACACTATAACGGCAGCGCCTTCATCTGGAATATTACTTTCACCTTTTGTACGCACTCTGTACATACAAATAGCTAAAATATATATAATAAATCGTAAAAAGAACTCTGGTACTTTGGTATAAATATAAACAGATATAAGCAAGTTTAGCCCAGCAAGTAACAGTAGCAACTCTGAAATACTCCACTGAAAAACAGACAGCGTTACAATACTTAAAACAGCACTGCCCACCATAAACAGTGCATTTAATACATTGTTAGCCGCTATAACTCGTGAGCGACTCGACTCTTCAGTGCGCTGTTGAATAAGCGCATACAGAGGTACAGTATAAAAACCAGAGCCAATACCAATGCCTGCCATCCATACAAAATGCCACAACATGTCGCCTGTTTTTAATAACTGATCAAGCGTCAATAATTCAAGGTTTTGAGGTAAATAAGAGCTAATAGCGCTCTCTTGGCTCAGTAAGTATAAAAACAAGGTAATTAAAATAGCGCCAAAAGGCACAATTCCTAATTCTATTCGAGAGCGAGAAAGCTTTTCACACAATAACGAACCAATAGCAATACTTAGTGAAAACACAACAAGCGCGCTAGTTACAACCAGTTCATCGCCGCCCATTGTGTGTTTTACATAATTTGGTAGGGACGTTAAAATAATTGCGCCAATTAACCAAAACCAACTAATCCCAAGTACTGATTTACCAACCGATTCTGTTTGCGAATTAAGTGCTGAAAATACGTTTTTCGTGGATGAAAATATATTATAGGTAAATTTTAAGTTAGGCTCGTTTGCCTCACTAATGGGTATAAAGCGACTGCTCACATAACCCATAACAGCCAGTACTAATACGGCAATACTTATAAGCGTAGGCCCTACTGATTGAGTAATATAATAGGTGCCAAAAATTGTACCAATTAATATTGCTACAAACGTGCCTGATTCAACCAAGCCATTCGCTTTTGTTAATTCGTTAGGGGCTACGTGCTGCGGTAAAATAGAGTACTTTAATGGACCAAAAAACGTACTTTGTACGCCCATTAAAAATACGGTGGCTAACATCAGCCAAACATACTGCGTTAAAATAGAGACAGCCCCTACAACCATAATAGGGATTTCACATAGCTTTACGATTCTGATTAGTTTGGATTTTTCTGTTTTTTCAGCTAGCTGCCCCGCCATCCCTGAAAATAAAAAGAAAGGTAGGATAAATAACCCAGCAGCAATATTTGAATAAAGTGCGCCATCAGCAAGCGTTGCAGCCTGAAATATCAATAGAATAAGCACTGATTGCTTATACACGTTATCGTTTATCGCTGAGAAAAACTGCGTAATAAAAAGCGGTAAAAAACGCTTACTACCCAGTAATGTACCTTGGTAGGGTTGATTATCTTTCATTGTATTCCTTACTAATTAGAGACATAGCCCAAAAATATATTATACCAATTCGTTTAATTAAATGATCTATTTTGAGGGCGGAAAAACGTGTTGATAGCTAGGCAAAAAATTCGCTATTTAGTTGTTCTAAATGAGAATTTTTTAACGCAGGTAGCGACACGTTTAGCCCCGCAAAATGATTAAGTATTATTGCGAATTGGTATTTGATTGCTTCTAAGCTTACCTTAAAAACAAAAAGCCTACATAATTTAATCATGTAGGCTTTTATAATATCTTTTCAAATAGTAACTTAGAGTTAGTCTTGTGTAACTAAACGCCTGCCGCTAAAAGCATGCATAAGCGTTCTACCATCTACTAAATCAAGCTCGCCCCCCACAGGAATACCGTGAGCAATACGCGAAGCACCTACTTTATATTTATGACAAAGCTGAGCAATATAATGAGCTGTAGTATCGCCTTCAACGGTAGGGTTAGTCGCTAAAATAACCTCATTAATACCGCCTTGAGCAAGTTTTTGCTCTAAAACGTCTAAGCCAATTTCTTTAGGGCCGATACCGTCAATTGGCGATAAATGACCCATTAAAACAAAGTATAGCCCTAAATACTGACCTGTTTGCTCAATGGCAAGCACATCAGTAGGCGATTCAACAACACATAATATGCCGCTGTCTTGGCGTTTTGTACTTAAACAAATATCGCACTGAGCTTGTTCGCAAAAAGTACGACAAGACTGACAATGCCCTATGGCTGTCATTGCTTTAGTCAATGCATTGCCCAGCTGAGTGCCTCCCTTTCGGTCGCGCTCAAGCAAGTGAAAAGCAATACGTTGCGCTGATTTTGGACCAATGCCCGGTTGACAGCGCAGTGCTTCTATAAGCTGATTTAAACTATCTGAAAGTTGCATTATTTACTTAAAACGGCATTTTCATACCTGGTGGTAATTGCATACCGCCAGTTACTTTACCCATGCGCTCTTGTGTTTCTTCAGCAACACGGCGTACAGCATCGTTACATGCTGCTGCAAGTAAGTCTTCAATCATGTCTTTGTCGTCTTCCATAAGGCTTTCATCAAGCTGAACACGACGTACATTGTGGTTACCAAGCATGGTTACTTTAACTAAACCGGCACCGGCTTCGCCAACAACTTCTAATGTTGCGATTTCGTCTTGGGCTTTTTGCATGCGATCTTGCATTTGCTGCGCTTGCTTCATCATGTTGCCCATTCCACCTTTAAACATAACTTTCTCTCTTTCTTTTAATACATTAATTAACATGAACATAAGGGCGATTGTAAGTAATTACAATGCCTGAATACTGTTTTCGTCAATTTCGGCGCTAAATACTTGCTGAAATTGTACTATGTTTTCATCAGATGTGATCACATCGATTGCTTGTTGATGACGACCTGCATCAATTTTTTGCTGAATAAGATAAGGAGAGTCAATAACTCCCTTAGCAAAATTAATACTTAACGACACGTTATGCTCATAAATACTCGACAATGCGGCATCTAATCTTTGGCGAAGCATCGGTGTATCCAAATGCTTTTGTGATTCATCAACGTCTATATGTAAACTGTTGCCTTGCTTGGTAAATATTGAATGCAATGCAAATTGGCGCATACGACCACCCAGTCCCATACGTTTAATTAAATAAGCCCATTCATCTTGTTGATGTGCAAATCTAATTTCACTAATTGGGCTTTGAAAATCATCAGGGGCAGGAATACTTACTTCCTCTGGCACTATTTCAGGCGCTTTTTGAGGGTTTATTTGCTCAAGTAATTCTGGCGCAAGATTTTCAGTAATTGTTTGGTGCTTTGCTTTAAAATCAATCTTACTAGCTGGCTTTATGTTGGAGTGATTATGTGCCTGGGTTTGGCTCCCTGTTACTGGGAGCTCATGCTTTTTTTCACTCTCACCTTCGCTATCAGTTGCCCAAGGAGGGATATCGCCAGACGCAGTACTTGAAGGGCTATTAAGCTCACTTGAACTTGTATCTGCACTACCTTGATGAACACTTTGGGCTTTAGGCATTCTTGGATGCTGTTCTGGCTTTTTAGCAGGCGCTTGGCTTGGCTGCACTGCTACATTATTTGCAGATGTACTTGTACTCTTGCCTGATAACCTACCCGCACCCGATATGTTTCTGTCGCGTAAAATACGAGCAATGGCAGATTGCGCCTGCGCTTCTTGTTCAGCTATTGGCGTACTTGCATTGTGATTTGTTAAGGGCTCTGGTGAAGACTCTGAGTTTGCAGTAGGTGCAGGTTTAAAACCCTGATCTACAGCGCTACTCATTATATCATCAAACTGCGAAGCTAACGTTTGCTCAGCATCACTATGTTGCATGTAAGCTTCATCTTCACTTTGGCGCTGGGCTTGAGCATCCGAAACAACATTGGTTTGTGGTTGATCATTAGCTGAAGCCTGTTGTTCAAAAGCGTTTTCACTTTGTTGAACCGGTTGCTCTACTGCAACTTGGGCAGGCGCATTATTACTTTGTACGACATCATTATTCGATGTCTGAGCGGCAACATTTGGTAAAGGCTCTATCTCAAGGGATTTAGGCTGCTCTGTATTGCTAACTGGCTTAGTATTATTTACAGGGACACTACTTTGGCTAGCTACAGTGTTTTGCGATGTTTTATTTTTATTTAATATATCTCGCAGTGCATTTGCACGGCCTTGTTTATTTGGGGCCGGCTCTTCGTTTACTGTGTGTACAGTTTGTTGAGCGTCTGTAGGCTTAAATGCTAATAATCTTAGCATTATCATTTCAAAACCTAAGCGAGGCTCTGGTGCCCATTGTAAATCTTTTTTACCATTTAACAGTAACTGATAATAAATTTGAATTTGTTGTGGGCTCGTATGTTGTGCAACATGAGCAATATAATCTACATTTTTTTCATCTAGCCCTGCCGCTTCTGGCACTAACTGGGTTAGTTGAGTCAAATGCGTAAGTGCAATTAAATCATCAAGCAATGCCACATAATTAGGATTACGACTTGCCACCTGCGCAATCTCATCCATTAGCGCAGCGCCATCTTGTGCAAGTAATGCTGCAAGCAAGCTTTGGCTATAATGAGTATCCATTAAACCAAGCATAGTTTGTACTGCTTGGTTATTAATATCACCATTTGTTTGTGCGATAGCTTGGTCGGTTAAGCTAAGTGCATCACGCATACTGCCATCAGCGGCTTTTGAAATAATGCTAAGTGCATCGGTATCAAAGCTAAGCTGCTCTTGAGTAAGTACGTGTTCAAGCTGTGTTTTAATCTCACTTTGCGACAAGGCATTTAGGTTGAATTGTAAACAGCGAGATAAAATAGTAACTGGTAGTTTTTGAGGATCGGTCGTCGCCAATAAAAATTTCACATGCTCTGGTGGCTCTTCAAGCGTTTTCAAAAGCGCATTAAAGCTGTGCTTAGAAAGCATGTGAACTTCATCGATTAGGTATACTTTATAACGTCCACGTGTTGGTGCATATTGAACGTTATCGAGTATTTCGCGGGTGTCTTCTACTCTTGTACGAGAAGCCGCATCTATTTCGAGTAAGTCAATGTAGCGCCCTGCTTCTATATCTAAACAGCTGCTACATTGGCCACACGGATTTGCAGATATACCTTCGTCGCAATTTAAGCTTTTAGCAAAAATACGCGCAATAGTAGTTTTACCTACACCGCGGGTTCCAGTGAATAAATAAGCGTGATGCAGTCTATTTTGTGTAAGCGCATTTACAAGCGCTTGCTTAACATGAGACTGCCCAACCAATTCATGAAAGGTTTGAGGACGCCATTTTCTCGCTAGAACCTGATAACTCATCGATTACTCGCCTTCGAATTCAACCAATTTTAGGATTTTAATACCCATTTTTTTGATGCGCTGCTCGCCACCAAGCTCTGGTAGTGATACAACAAATGCAGCATCTGTGGCTTCGCCACCTAGTTTATGAACTAATTTAGCGGTGGCTTCAATTGTGCCGCCAGTTGCTAATAAGTCATCAACTAATAATACTTTATCGCCAGGTACAATTGCATCAACATGCAGCTCTAGCGTGTCTTCACCGTACTCAAGTAAGTAATCTTGACGAATAACTTCGCGTGGTAACTTACCTGGTTTACGAACTGGAATAAACGGAATGCCTAATGCGTAAGACAGTGGCGCACCAAAAATAAAGCCACGTGATTCTGTGCCAATTATTTTAGTAAAACCCTGATCTTTATATTCTGCGATAAACGCGTCAATAGTTGCTTTAAAGGCTTCTGGATTTGCCATTAAAGTGGTTACATCGCGAAACATGATGCCCGGCTTTGGATAATCAGCAATTGTAGTTATGCTGTTTTTGATAATTGCTGGTGTTACTTGAGTCATAATTTTAACTGCTCAATTGTTTATATTACAAAGCAGGTGATTATAACCTTAACTAACCTTTAATTGCGAGTTTGGCGTTACTATAAAAGAAGTATTAACTATGGGGGTGTAATTAAAATAAAGTGGTTCAAGGCTGAAGTAAGCAACAGCCTTAATAAACGCTATGCATTTTAAGTTAAGCTAGTGATCCAGCCTAATATTGCATTTAAACAACCAATCCCTGCAAATACAGCTAAGAAAGCAAGAAAATAAGTAGCATTGAACGGATCTTTAAAGTCTTTATCATCTGACATTGGTACAACCTTTTATTAAGCACGACAAATAAGGCTGCCATAATAGACGATGTAAAATCATCAATAAAGACCTTAATCTTGATTTTTTGTCACAATTACACCGCGTTCAACCATTGCATTGAGGGTAACCAATGCGCCTTGAGCAATTTGATCTGCATTAAATTGTGGTGCATGAGCGAATACCTGTTGGCAAACGTCGTCAAATGTCGCTCCATCACTTGCCTCAATAATTGATAGCAACAAAGCAGTCATCGCATTCGTAGCCAGAAATTGAACGTCATCATCTTCATCTCTATATACAACAAAATAATTAGGCTGAGGTGATGGCTCTTTTGGTATAAAGCGATTGCTAATATTTTGAACCGGAAATTGATAACTTAAATTTCTTGCCGTTTTCGATAAATACAAAGCAGAACTAGTAAGCGCTGTTGTTTGTAATTTTTGCTCTTGCTCATCTTCGTGTGCAATCGATACATCTAGCTCTACCCATTCATAATGTGCAAGTTCTAGCATAAACACGGGATCGTATCTTTTCATTTTATAATCACTTGATAAGTAATTAATAAACTCCCCTGCTATATCTAAAAAGTACGGCGAATGACAATCATATTCGCTAAAAAATTTGCGTACAAGGACCAGCCATTGCTTGTCTGTATATAAGGTTTTTAATACCGGAAAACCTGATGATATAAAACCTTCAATGTTATTAAAAAATAGGTCGCGATAAATGGCCATACTTCTGTCTTCGATACCGCTGGGCTTTTTATTTTTTTTAGGCTCGCGAATATGCGCCATAAATTCGTTTTGTATTTCAATAAAGCTCATAACCAGGCACTCTTTTAATATTTATAAAGGCTTATATTAAGCTCGTTGTTTTAAAACAGTTGAAGTAATGTGTTTAGCTTGTAGCTCATGAATTATATCTAACTCTTTGGTTAAAATATTCATGGTAGGGATATTAAAATCGCGCTCAAGCAAGGTTGGAAATACGCCATGCACTTCATATGCTTTATCCAGTAGCTCCCACACAGGATCAATGACATCAGCACCATGTGTATCAACTATTAAGTCATCAGCCTCATTATAATGGCCTGCAACGTGCCCATAGGCGATACGATTAGAGGGTAACCCTGTTAAAAACACTTGTGCGTTATAGCCATGATTAATCGAATTCACATAAATGTTATTCACATCCAGTAAAAGCTTGCAGTCTGCTTGCTCTAAAATGGTATTTGTAAATTCCAGCTCTGATAATTGCTGTCCAGGAGCGCCATAATAGGAAACATTTTCTATCGCAATTTGCTGCTCAAGTATGTCTTGTACTTGTTTAATACGAGGGACAACATGTGCTATTGCATCTTGTGTAAACGGAATAGGCATTAAGTCATACATATGGCCTGTACCGGAACAGTAACTTAAGTGCTCACTGAAAATTTTTATATTGTGCTCTTCAAAAAAAACTTTTAAAGATTTAACAAATTCAACATCCAGTGGTTCGGGTGAACCGATAGACAGTGATAATCCATGACACACAAAATTATTTGCATCTGTTAATGTTCTAAATTGCTTTTTAAAGCGTCCACCTAGTTTTAACCAGTTCTCTGGCGCAACTTCCAAAAAATCTACTTGATTAGGTACGTGTTCAAGCAGTTCATCAAGCATTTCTCGTCGTAGGCCAAGGCCCACCATCCCGAAATCTGTACTCTGGATTTGTGTCATAACTACCTCTAACTTATCAAAAAAGGGCCTTAAGGCCCTTTTAGCATAACTTATTTAGAATAAGATATTAACGACCGCCACATTTACCTTCGCCGCACTTACCTTCTTTTTTAGTTTTTTTAGCATCGCCGCCGCATTTACCTTCACCACATTTGCCTTCTGTTTTAGCTTTTGCATCTTTTGCATCGCCGCCACATTTACCTTCACCACACTTGCCTTCTGTTTTAGCTTTTGCATCTTTTGCGTCGCCGCCACATTTACCTTCGCCACACTTGCCTTCTGTTTTAGCTTTTGCATCTTTTGCATCGCCGCCACATTTACCTTCGCCGCACTTACCTTCTGTTTTAGCTTTTGCATCTTTAGCATCGCCGCCACATTTACCTTCACCACACTTACCTTCTGTTTTAGCTTTTGCATCTTTAGCATCGCCGCCACATTTACCTTCACCACACTTACCTTCTTTAGCGTCTAGTTGGTAACCTGTCACTAATTGTTGAAACTCAAATGGGTTGGCTTGTACATCTGCAGATACAAAGCTTGCAGAGCCAACAACTACTGCACCTAAAGTTAACGCGATTGTATTTTTTTTAACTGTATTCATTTTGTGACTCTCTTTAATCAAGTATTGTAAATCTCAGCAATAAAAATGTATTTTAAATTGCTTGTATGCTTAAGTAGACCTGTACAAGAATAAAAACTTTCATTTATTTTCATAATATTTACTTTTGCGGTTTCTACATTAAATATGGTTGGTAATTACAGATTTATCAATGTGTGATTTACAGGTAAACTATGCGTCCAGTTTTTTATCAAAATTAATCACTTTATGAAACTTGTTTTAGCACCTATGGAAGGTGTCGTTGATTTTAAAATGCGCCAATTACTTACAGACATTGGTGGGTTCGATTTGTGCGTTACCGAGTTTGTAAGAGTGGTTGAAACATGCTTACCTGATAAAGTTTTTCATCGATTTTGCCCTGAACTACATAATAATGGATTTACGCGAGCAGGTACTCCTGTGCGTGTTCAATTACTCGGCCAAGAAGCAAATCCGTTAGCCGAAAATGCAGTAAGAGCAATTGCTTTAGGATCTCATGGGGTCGACCTTAACTTTGGTTGCCCAGCAAAAACCGTTAATCGTAGTCGAGGGGGTGCTGTACTGCTTAAAGATCCTGACCACATGTATACGATTATTAAAGCAGTCCGAGATGCTGTAGATGATAAACATGAAGTAAGTGCAAAAATTCGCTTAGGCTTTGATGATGACAGTAACAGCCAAGAAATTGTTGATGCTGTGGTAAGCGCAGGCGCAAATAGTGTAGCTATACACGCCAGAACCAAACGTGATGGTTATAACCCGCCAGCTTATTGGGAAAAAATTCCACCAATAATAAAAGATAAAAATATTGCCGTTGTTGCCAATGGTGAAATTTGGCAAGTTGAGGACGCAATGCTTTGCCAAAAACGAAGTGGATGTACTGATTTGATGCTTGGTCGTGGCGCCCTTTCGCACCCTGATTTAGCAAAAAAAATTAAAGCTCATGTAAATAATGAACAATATGATGGCCTTCAATGGGAGCATATTATTTATCACTTAATCCACTCTGCTATTCATCAAGACCCTGCAAAAGATGAAAAGTATTTTGCTTCTCGTACAAAGCAATGGCTAGGTTACCTTAAACGCCAATACCCGCAAGCGATCGATTTATTTGATGAAATCAGGCGTTTAAAAAGTAAAGAAGATGTGGCAAGCGTATTAAATAAATACGCCAAAGCACCGCAACTTGATTCAAATCATAACGGCTAACCTAAAGCCTCTAGATAATATCAGTATAACGTGAAGCCAATTTAATAAGGTTGTACTGATAATGCATCATCAAAAAAGACTAAACGATGAAATAGCACAAATTAAATTAAATATATTAACTATGCTTTCTAAATCAGCCTACCCTACACATCAGCATTTAATACAAATTTTAGATAATACAGCAAACAATGAATGGTTAGACTGTGCAGCAGAGAAGCTAGGTCCTGAGTATGCGTTTTTGATCAGTCGCATGACTAAATTAGAAGCAGCGGTCAGCCAAATAGAAATTGGGCAATATGGCTANCGACTGTGAAGAAAAAATACCAGCCAAATCACTTGAACTAGATCCCGCAACCCAACGGTGTACAAAGTGCGCACAATAAGCGCACTTTCAAATCATTATATAATTTGTTGTATAAAGCTAAATGATTGCCCTGGGTAGAGTATTATATCTTCAACTAAATATTGAGCCTCTTCTTGGGTGATTTCTAAGCGTTTCATAAGATTCACCTTTGCCTGTGGCAAAGTCCACGCATGGTAATGAATGCCAATATCTGATTCCATCATTGCAAGCATCAATGTTTTATCTTTATCAGACATGTTCATATTGCTCGCCATTGCAGGTAAGTCTTGATAATCAGCCTGCCAATCAAGCCCTTCAATTAATTTTTCATTCGATAGATACTGCACTAAAAACGATTTTTTATGAGAAATAGACAATTTACTGTCGAATGCAACACGATCTAATACTTTTATATTTTCATTTAAAATAGTAACCCACTCTAGCGGTGAATGTACTTCGCCACTAAAGTAATTTAGTTTGCTCTGATACCACTGTGACCCATTTGGCAGGCCTCTCAGACCAACACTACCTCTAGGCTTGTAACTAGCTAAATAATCGCTAAAAGCTCTTATATGACTCTTAAGCGCTGGTTGAACGTCATTACTACCTATCGCACTCAATACATAGCTTTGTAGTAGTGTGAGCTCAATTTTATTCAGCTTTAAATTGCTTTGTTTAGCACTGTCTAGCGTATCTTGGGTTAACTTAAGCCAAGTAATAATATTATCCGGCGTACTTTTTGAACCCTCAAAAGCAAGCATGTTTTTTAATACGTCTACTTGAGCCGGCCAATTAAAATAGCGCTCAGGAAAGCGCTCTGCAATAACCAAGTAGTTTACTTGTGCAATTTGATTGAGATTAAGCTCCATACCCATTAGGTTCTGATAAATAGTATGACGTTTAACTAAATACGCATCAGAAAAGACCAATTGCTCTTTAGTAATCCTATCGATTTTTTTAGCGTCTGGTTGTACAAGTGCCATGTTTAAAGTTTTTAAAGCAACTTGTGCGTCTTCAAATGACTCATAAGGTTGAGGCTGCTTTGAACATGCAG
Organism: Pseudoalteromonas sp. TAB23; assembly: GCF_000498075.1. Classification (NCBI taxonomy): domain Bacteria; kingdom Pseudomonadati; phylum Pseudomonadota; class Gammaproteobacteria; order Alteromonadales; family Pseudoalteromonadaceae; genus Pseudoalteromonas; species Pseudoalteromonas sp. TAB23. The sequence goes on along the minus strand of NZ_AUTP01000166.1, from coordinate 1,774 downwards.
CTAAAAATAAGCACAGTAGTAATGAAAAAGAGAGCTTTTTATACATAGTAGTTCCAATAAAAAAAGCCCCAGAGGGGCTTTTTATAAGTTGCTTTAGCTAATTAAAATTAAATTTTAACACCGTTGCGAGCGGCTTTATCTTTAATATATGTAGACCAACCTTTTGCAAACTTACGTGTGCGAGGGTCATCCATAGCTTTAGTAATTGCAGCATATGCTTGCTTATACTTACCTTGATAGTAATACGCTTCAGCTAAATCTGAATAAATAGTACCTTTTTTGTCAGAGCCAAGCTCTAATGCTTTGTTCAAACGAACAACAGCAGCACTGAATTTTTCAGATTGTAAAAGTAATGAACCAGCTTTACGGTAAAGTTCAGCGTCGTCATCAAATTTAGCAGCTTCTTCGTAGTACTTAGCAGCTTTTTCTAGATCCTTAGAGCGATGATAGTTACTAGCAATCGCGCTAACATTCTGCTTTGTACGTTTTACTTTTTCACTCTTAACGGCCTTTTCTAGCGTTACAGCTGCTCTAAAAGGGATCTCGTTTAGAGAGTAAAAGTTAGATAAGACTTTATACTCAACTTCATTTTCAAAGTAACCGTTCTTGTAAGCAACTTCCATCGTTGCTAAACCTTTTTGATAGTCTTCGGTTTGTAGGTAATATTTACCTAAGCTAACCCAAGCTTTTTTATCATCAGGCCATACACGAACAATCTCTTCGCCAATCTTAACCATGTTTGCATAATCTTTAAGTTCAAAGTATGCACCCAGTTTTAATTGGTAAGGACCTTTATTAGGTTCTTTTTGAAGTTTAATTGCCTTATCTGCTGGTTCAAAAACATCACGAAATTGCTCTAACTGATAGTTAGCTTGGGCAATACGCGTGTAAACCGTAGGATCTTCTTCACCGGTAAAATCCATCCAAGTAACATAAGCTTTTTTGGCTTCTTGATACTTTTCTGTGCCAGCGTATAAATCACCTAACAGCTTTAGAGTTTGTTCTTGATCAGCAAAGTTTAAAACATCAGGGGCAACTGCTTGCTTAGAGTACTTAATCGCTTCGTCATACTTTTCTTTTTGAGCGTACATGCTACCTAAGTAACGATTTACGGTCGCTTTATCAAAGTCATTCGAAGGTTCAATCTCTCTAAGCAAAACAATTGCTTCATCAACTTTTTCTTCGTTGTACAAGTCAAATGCTTTAATTACCTTTTTACCAGTACGCTCGCCCATGATTTTAGTTTTTGCTTTTTTACGCTCTTCAATCTTTGCGTAATCTGGCGCTGCTAAAACAGATGCACTTAAAGTAGCACCAGTCACAGACATAAGAATCGCAAGAGCAGTTACTTTAGAAAAATTTCTCATTACTCGCCTCCTTAGTTGCCTTGGTTAAGTTTAAAGTCTAATTGAACTTGTAAACCTGGTTGTTTCTGTGGTTTTCCGTCAATGATCTTAGGACGGTACTTCCACTTACGCAGTGCGCGTTTAGCTTCACGGTCAAAGATACGTTTTGGATCTGCGTCAATTACTTCAACGTCAGTTACTCCACCTAACTCATCAATTGTGAATGAAAGTTGTACCCAACCTTCTTTGCCATCACGTGCTGCTTGCGTTGGATATTTTGGTTCTATACGAACGATAGGTGTCGCATCACCATCTCGTCCAAATGCACCAGGACCACTTAGTCCACCAGCTGAACTACCAACATCAATGCTACCCATGTTAAATGACATAGCACCAGGGTTTGGATTATTATTTTCCGGCTGTGGCGG
>NZ_AUTP01000165.1:0-80224 GCF_000498075.1 Pseudoalteromonas sp. TAB23 | reverse complement strand
TGGCCCATAATGGCGTTAATAGAGCTAAAGTTAATGATACTGCCGGCTCCATCGCCTTTCATAAAAGACATAGCAACTTGAGAGGCAAAAAATGCAGGGTTTAAGTTTATTTGTAAGCACTGATCCCAGTCTTGCACTGTAACGTCTTCGCTCGCTTGGCGGCGGTCGTTCGCTACATTATTAACTAATACATTAATGGCACCAAAAGCGGCGCATGCATCCACAAGTGATTGCTGAAGTGCATGAGAGTCAGTTACATCAACTTGCCTATACCATAGTTTTGCATTGGGTAAATCACTAATAAGCGATTGCGCTGCCTTATCATCAATATCTATAAATGCTACTTTTGCATTTTGGTTTACAAAGGACTTAACCATTGCTCTGCCAATGCCTGATGCACCACCTGTAATAAAAATCACTTTGCCAGAAATACTATGATATTGAGCTAGGGTGTCCAAATTAAACTCTCCATACAGCGCATTTTCAATTTTATTTAAACTCTTTATAAACTTACATTTACAGTATAAAGAGCCAAACTAAGTTGTTATTGCTGTGTTAAAATATTTAGCTAATTAAAAGTTTATATCATATCCTTGAGTACATTAATATGATATATGATATATAATAAAGCAATATATCAACTCGGAATCCTGCGCAATGAAAAGCCAACCCCGTCAAAATTTAACACAACAATTAACCCACGATTTGGGTTTTGCTATTGTGCGTGGTGTTTACCCTGTAAGCGAAGGCCTCCCTTCTGAAGCCGATTTATGTATAAAGTATGATGTAAGTCGCAGCGCTACCCGCGAAGCGGTAAAAATGCTCTCTGCTAAAGGATTAATTTCTTCTCGTCCTAAGCAAGGTATTCGTGTATTACCTGAAAGCAGCTGGAACATGTTTGACACCGACGTACTACGTTGGATTTTAAGCAGCAAGCCATCACTTTCATTATTAAAAGAATTTACTCAAGTACGCGTTGCCCTTGAACCACAAGCAGCCGCTCTTGCTGCACTAAATGCAACTGCTGAACAACTCGCTGAAATTGATAACGCCTTAGCCCGTATGGCTGAAGCAGACGAAGGCTTGGACGACCCACTCGAAGCTGATATTGCTTTTCATACCAGCATATTAGTTGCCAGTAACAATCGCTTTTTTGTGCAGTTAACTGAGTTTATTAGTACTGCCCTTAGAGTAAGTATTCGTTATACAAACCACATTAAAGGTGTACCGGGCGCAGACGTTGCTAAGCACGCTAATATTTTAGAAACCATAAAGTCACGCGATCCTGAACGCGCTAAAAAAGCAGTAGAAACAATTTTAGAAGAAGCACTACAGTTAATTGAATCTAAATTAGTTTAATGTTAGTTCAACATTTTGTATAAATATTGAGTCCATCGAATTTACTCTTTGCAGTATATTTTATGGACTTTTTTATTGCCTATAAGGCTTAATACCAATCCGCAATAATACTTGATCATTTAATTAAACGAATTGGTATAAATTACAGACATTAAAAAATCCGATATCAGTCTCCTGATATCGGATTTTTAATTATTTAAATCAGATTAATAACTCTGGTTATTAACTGAGATAAAACGCCTTTTACAGGCTAGAATTACAATCCTAATTTCTTCTCAAGGTAGTGGATGTTAGTACCACCATTTTGGAAGTTTTCATCTGCAAGAATTCTCTTATGCAAAGGAGTATTAGTTTTAATTCCGTCAATTACTAGCTCGTTAAGTGCATTGCGTGCGCGGGCAATAGCTACATCACGGTTTTCACCGTAAGTAATTAACTTACCAATCATTGAATCGTAATGTGGTGGAACCGTGTAGTCAGCGTAAATATGGCTGTCCCAACGAATACCTAAACCACCTGCTGGATGGAAACGTGTAATTTTACCCGGTGACGGGATAAACGTTTCAGGATCTTCAGCATTAATACGACACTCAATAGCATGACCACGAATAACAACGTCGTCTTGAGTGAATGATAACGGTTGACCCGCTGCAATTTTTAACTGCTCTTTCACTAAATCGATACCAGTAACCATTTCAGTTACAGGGTGTTCAACCTGAATACGTGTATTCATTTCGATGAAGTAAAACTCGCCGTTTTCGTATAAAAACTCAAACGTACCTGCACCGCGGTATCCAATTTCGATACATGCACGTGTACAGCGCTCGCCAATGAATTTACGCGTTTCAGCAGTAATTCCTGGTGCTGGAGCTTCTTCAACTACTTTTTGGTGACGACGTTGCATAGAACAATCACGTTCACCTAAATGTACTGCATTACCTTGGCCGTCTGCTAATACTTGAACTTCGATGTGGCGTGGGTTTTCAAGGAATTTTTCCATGTAAACCATGCTATTACCAAAGAATTGCTTAGCTTCTTGCTGTGTTAATGCAATTGAATCAATAAGTTCAGATTCGCTGCGAACAACACGCATACCACGACCACCACCGCCACCAGCAGCTTTGATGATTACCGGGTAACCGATACGCTTAGCGATTTGCATGTTGCGTTCTTTATCATCTGATACTGGACCGTCAGAGCCAGGAACACATGGAACGCCGGCTTTACGCATTGCTGCGATAGCAGACACTTTATCACCCATAAGGCGAATAGTGTCGCCACGAGGACCGATAAATACAAAACCACTTTGCTCAACTTGGTCGGCAAAATCAGCATTTTCTGCAAGGAAACCGTAACCAGGATGAATCGCTACAGCGTCAGTTATTTCAGCCGCAGCAATAATGCGCGGAATATCTAAATAACTTTCAGTTGCTGATGGTCTACCAATACAGATGGTTTCATCTGCAAGCAATACATGCTTAAGATCGCGATCTGCCGTTGAATGCACAGCAACCGTTTTGATCCCAAGCTCTTTGCAGGCGCGCAATATACGAAGTGCAATTTCACCTCGGTTTGCAATGACTACTTTATCTAACATTAGAGTTGGCCTTTTAGGTTACGCTATTATTCAATGATGAATAGAGGTTGATCAAATTCTATTGGCTCGCCATTTTCAGCTAAGATAGCTCTTACTGTACCGGCTTTATCTGATTCAATTTGGTTCATCATTTTCATAGCTTCGATAATACAAAGTGTATCGCCAACTTTAACTTGCTGACCAACTTCTACATATGCTGGAGCTTCAGGAGACGCAGCTGAGTAAAAAGAACCAACCATTGGTGATTTAACTTGATGACCCGTAGGCTCAGCTGGTGCTGCTGCTTCAACAGCTACAGGNGCAACTGGTGCTGCTGGCGCTGGTGCATATTGCTGTGGAGCAAATTGCGGGTAACCTGGGCCAGCGCTCATGTTGTTACGGTTAATACGTACTGATTCTTCACCTTCAGTGATTTCTAGCTCAGCAATACCTGATTCTTCTACTAATTCGATAAGCTTCTTTATCTTGCGAATATCCATTACACGACCCGCCTGTTAGTTTGTGTGTTAATTTAAATTAAATTGCGCTTTGCAACCGGCTCACAGCGGCATTCAATGCTGCGTGATAACCCATTGCGCCTAATCCACATATCACGCCTTGTGCCACATCAGAAAAATACGAATGATGACGAAAGGCTTCACGTGCGTGCACATTACTTAAGTGCACCTCAAAAAACGGAATATCAACACTCAACAGTGCATCACGTAATGCGACGCTAGTATGCGTAAATGCAGCTGGGTTGATAATTATGTAATCAACCGCTTGCCAAGCATCGTGAATTCGTTCGATGAGTGCTTGCTCACTATTACTTTGAAAATGCGTTAACTCAACATCTAGACTATTAGCAGCACTGGTTAGCTCCTCCATAATCTCACTCAGCGTCTGAAAACCGTATTTATCCGGTTCACGTTTACCAAGCATGTTTAAATTTGGACCATTTATAACTAAAAGGTTAAATTTTGCAGCCATAATACGCGATATATCCTATAAGTAATGAGTTAAGCGGTTACTAACTAGTTTTTCACTTTTAAGTAAGCAGAAAAAGCAATGTAGCAACAATTTCTCACGTTAACCAACTATTATAGTGATTTCGACGTAAATAGCAGCAAAATACTGGTCTTATCAGTGTCGTGGGTACAAATATAAGAAGAATTAAGAAGGTGCCACTTAGTCAATTCAAGTGGCACTATTGCACTATTATTGTGCGCTGGCGCGCACAACTGCTAGGTGTTTAGTAAAGTCCTCAGCATTTAAAAAGCCCGTTACGCGCTGCGTACTAAGCTCTTGTCCTTGAGTATTAAAAAACAAAATACTAGGTAAACCAAACACCGTGTACTCTTCCATTAGCTCAATTGTTTTATTATCACTCTCAGTTAAATCAATTTGAATAAGCTGATAGTGGCTAAACTCACTTTGCACTTTGGCATCAGGAAAGGTGTAATGTTCAAACTCTTTACACGCCACACACCAGTCGGCATATAAATCGACCATAACCATTCGACCTTCGTCGTTTGCTTGTGCAACTGCTTCTTTTAATTCTGCTAAATCAGCAACCTGTTTAAACTCATTATTTTGTGAGCTTACCTGTACTGTTTGTACTTGAACTGGCCAAAAGTAGTTTTTAGTTAACGTAAAGCCTGTAATAACTAATAGAGTTGCAGCAAACCATAATGCAGTTTTTAACTTGCTTTGTGTTTGGCTACTTTGCCAATGATGTAAGTACAGTGCTGTTGCTAATGCAAGCACACCTGCCATTAATAATATAATGTCGGCGCTTACTAGTCGCTCAAGTAATATAAGCGGCACAACGAGCATCACAAAACCAAACAAGGTTTTAACTTGCTCCATCCAACCACCCGCTTTAGGAAGCAATTTACCGCCAGATGTACCAAGTAATAAAAGTGGTAACCCCATACCTAAACTGAGCACGTACAGTGTTAAACCACCTACTAAGTAATCACCACTTTGCGCTACAAATAACAGTGCCGCCGACAGTGGCGCAGTAGTACAAGGTGATGCTATTAAGCCCGAAAGTACACCCATTAAAAATACGCCAACGTAGTTGCCGCCTTTTTGGCTGTTACTTACTTGGGTTAGCTTGCTCATCATACTGCTTGGCAGTTTAATTTCGTACCAACCAAACATCGACATAGCGAGCAATACAAATAATAAACTAAAGCTGATTAACACAAATGGATGCTGTAAATACCCCTGCACTTGCCCACCAAGCGCAGCAACAACTAAGCCAAGCGCTGCATAGGTAACTGCCATGCCTTGTATATATACAAACGACAACGCAAACGCTTTTTTAGTTGAAAGGTTTTGCTGACCCGCAATTAAGCTCGACAAAATAGGAAACATTGGAAATACGCACGGCGTAAAAGCAAGGCCTACACCAACAGCAAAAAATATGAGTAAATTAGTTATTAAGCTCTGACTGGCTAATTGCTCAGTAAAAGTCAGTTCTTTTTCGGTGTCACCTGAATTTGTTGTAGGTTCAGTAGTTGGCTCGTTGAGTGCTGCAAATGTACTTTGCGCTGTTGCCGCTTCATCTGTAGCGCTATTTTGATCTACATTTTTAATCTGTGCGCCACTAATTACACTAAGTGGAATGCTAATCACTTCTGGTGGATAACAAAGCCCTGCTTTTGCACAGCCCTGATAGCGAACCTTAACAACCGCTCCCTCAGTGATATTACTTAACTTACTAACAACGCTCGCGGTATTAAAAAAGACTTCTGTTTTACCAAAAAATTCATCTTCAATAATTTCGCCACTACCAGAGTCACCTACTTGAATGTTTGCACCCTTGGCAATAACTTCTATTTTCTTTTTATATAAATAATAGTCTGGTGCTATATCCCAACCTACAAACAAGGTGCTACCTTGCTGGTCAAAGTCAAATACAAACGCTTGGTCTACAGGTAAAAAAGTGTGTTGAGGAGGCCCAAGTAGATCACCAAGCACATTATTAGTCGCAGCCTTTACAGGTACGGTTAATAATGTAACCAACAATAAAAAGAAAAAACGCATTAATTCAGTACCTCGTCCATCCAATTAAAATACGCCAAATTTCCCGTAGAAACTTCTAAAACCTGGATCTCTGGCACTTCGTAGCTATGTAGCTCTTTTATTGTTAGAAACACATCGTTCATTTTGTCTGCTTTTGTTTTTATAAGTAGCTTGGCTTCAGTTGCTTCTACCACTTCGCCTTCCCACATATAAATAGAACCCATGTTAGGTAAAATATTTACACAAGCGGCCAGCTTTTTCTCTACTAGCGCCCTTGCAAGGGTGCGTGCTTCGGCTTCATCTTTGCAGGTCGTAAAAATCATTTTAAATTGCGTACTCATTATGAACCTTTACTTATTGGACAGTGTCTAGCTTCATAGTATCTGATAGCCGATACAATGTGTAGACGCTAAAATATCAGTAAAATGACGATACCTATGCCCTAACCTTGAAAAGAGACCTCGTCACCCTCATTTATATTTCATCAACTCTTTTGAGTGTCATTATTTAGAGAGCGCTATGTTTAGATTTTTATTTGTGTTGTTTATTATCATCCCTATTATCGAAATCGCTTTGCTGATTCAAGTAAGCGACGTGATTGGCGGATTTGCAACAATTGCACTTGTTGTTATTACTGCGATTTTAGGTGCCAAAATGGTTAAAACACAAGGTATGGGTGCGCTGCAAAACGTACAAGCGCAAATGGCGCAAGGGCAAATGCCAGCCAAAGAATTATTTACCGGTATATGCGTTGTAATTGCAGGTGTATTACTCCTTACTCCTGGCATTATGACTGACGTATTTGGGCTACTATTATTAACCCCTGCAATTCGTAACAAATTGGCTGCAGGCCTTGCTAGCCAAGCAACTGTTAGAATGAGCGCAGGCATGCAACAAGGGCCATCGCCGTTTGCTGGGCAGCAACATGCTGAACGAGAGCAAGGGCAAATGGAACGACCAACTACTATTGATGGTGAATATGAGAGAAAAGATTAAAAATTTATCGTTTTTTCTCTTGGAATTTTTCACTCTACCCCCATTAATGAATGCAAATTAGAAAAGCTTTTTTCTGTACTGTTCAGAAACTGTTAGGAGAACTAAAAAACATGAACATTCGTCCTTTACAAGATCGCGTAATCGTTAAACGTCTAGAAGAAGAAACAAAATCTGCTGGCGGTATTGTATTAACTGGCTCTGCAGCTGAAAAATCAACTCGCGGAGAAGTTGTAGCCGTTGGTAATGGTCGCGTTTTAGAAAACGGTGACGTGAGAGCGTTAGAAGTTAAAGCCGGTGACACTGTGTTATTTGGCTCATATGTTGAAAAAGTTGAAAAGATCGAAGGTCAAGAGTACCTGATCATGCGTGAAGATAATATTTTAGGCATTGTAGGCTAAACCTACTTTTCGTTTATAAACATTTAAGAATTTAGAGGAATTTAAAACATGGCAGCAAAAGAAGTACTTTTTGCAGGTGACGCACGCGCTAAAATGCTAACTGGCGTAAACATCCTGGCAAACGCAGTAAAAGTTACATTAGGTCCTAAAGGCCGTAACGTTGTACTAGATAAATCATTTGGCTCACCAGTTATCACTAAAGATGGTGTATCTGTAGCAAAAGAAATCGAACTTGAAGACAAGTTTGAGAACATGGGCGCACAAATGGTTAAAGAAGTTGCATCTAAAGCAAATGATGCAGCCGGCGATGGTACAACTACCGCTACAGTACTTGCACAGTCTATTGTTAATGAAGGCCTTAAAGCTGTTGCAGCGGGTATGAACCCAATGGATCTTAAGCGCGGCATCGACAAAGCAGTTATTGCTGCTGTTGCAGAGCTTAAAGCGTTATCTGTTCCTTGTTCTGATACTAAAGCAATTGCACAAGTAGGTACTATTTCAGCTAACTCTGATAAAGAGATTGGCGACATCATTGCACAAGCAATGGAAAAAGTAGGCCGTAACAGTGGTGTTATTACTGTAGAAGAAGGTCAATCACTTGAAAACGAACTAGATGTTGTTGAAGGCATGCAGTTTGACCGTGGTTACTTATCTCCTTACTTTATCAACAGCCCAGAAAAAGGCACTGTTGAACTAGATAACCCATTTATTCTACTTGTAGATAAAAAAATATCTAACATCCGCGAATTATTACCAACATTAGAAGCGGTTGCTAAAGCAAGCAAACCACTACTAATCATCGCAGAAGACCTTGAAGGCGAAGCACTAGCTACATTAGTAGTTAATAACATGCGCGGTATTGTTAAAGTATCAGCAGTTAAAGCACCTGGTTTTGGCGACCGTCGTAAAGCAATGCTACAAGATATCGCTGTATTAACTGGCGGTACTGTTATTTCTGAAGAAATCGGCTTAGAGCTTGAAAAAGCAACAGTTGAAGACCTAGGTACAGCTAAGCGCGTAATTATCACTAAAGATGATACAACAATCATTGATGGTGCTGGTGAAGAAGCGGGTATTAGCGGTCGTGTTTCACAAATTAAAGCACAAATCGAAGAAGCAACATCAGACTACGATAAAGAGAAATTACAAGAGCGTATGGCTAAACTAGCCGGCGGTGTTGCAGTAATCAAAGTAGGTGCTGCTACTGAAATGGAAATGAAAGAGAAAAAAGACCGCGTTGAAGATGCATTAAATGCAACTCGTGCAGCGGTTGAAGAAGGCGTAGTACCTGGCGGTGGCGTTGCACTTGTACGTGCAGCTAGCAAGCTGGTTGATTTAGTTGGCGACAACGAAGATCAAAACCACGGTATTAAAGTTGCACTTCGTGCAATGGAAGCACCACTTCGTCAAATCGTAACTAACGCTGGCGAAGAAGCATCAGTTGTAATTAACGCAGTTAAAGGCGGCGAAGGTAACTACGGTTACAACGCAGCAACTGGCGAATACAACGACATGATTGAAATGGGTATCCTAGATCCAACTAAAGTAACACGCTCTGCATTACAGTTTGCAGGGTCTATTGCGGGTCTAATGATCACTACTGAAGCAATGGTAGCTGAAATCCCAAAAGATGAAGCTGGTGGCGCTGATATGGGTGGCATGGGCGGAATGGGTGGTATGGGCGGAATGATGTAAATCATCCCCTAAACACCTAGCTCAAATAAAAACCCAGCTTCGGCTGGGTTTTTAGCTATTGGGCACAAATAAAGTAAAAGCCACAGGTGTGGCTAATTAATAAAATGACTTCGCGTATCCCTTTGCTTCTTAAATGCATGCCAAGCCATACTCAGAGTTAATTTTATTTATTAAAAATTATTAAGGATATTAAGATGAATAAAAAACCTGAACTAATCATCTCATCACTCGATGCAGATAGATTGTATGACTTAATGGAATCATTGCCTGCAGGTAGCTTTGCTAATAAAGAAGAATTGGAAGCTGAACTGGCACGAGCTACAATAGTCGAACCTAAAGATATGCCATCGTCAGCTGTAACGATGAACTCAACTGTAAACTTTATTGTTGAGTCTTCTAAAGAAGAATTTACGTTAACCTTGGTGTACCCAAAGAACAGTGACTCTAGCGGCGATAAAATATCGATATTATCACCCGTTGGTAGCGCATTACTTGGGCTAAACCAAGGCGACGAAATTGAGTGGCCTAAACCGAGTGGCGGCTTAATAAAGGTAAAAATAAAAGAAGTAACCTATCAACCAGAACGTGCTGGTGAATTACACAGATAAACACTTTATGCACTTAGTACTAAAAAATCGATTTAAAGTAGACCCAGCCTCGGCTGGGTTTAACTTTTTATTATAAAGCAGATTAATATTGTTTAATTTATACCCACATCTAAGTTACGTATAACTAAGATTTATATTAAATGGATTTATTAAATAATAACGGAATATTCATCTTCTTTGTTTTTGTTGCCCTTGTGACTGGGTTATTTTCATTCGTAGTTTGGGCTATGCTCAAAATGGTCACGTGGGGTAAAAGTATGTCTAAGGGGGCTTATTTATTTTTAGCATTCTTTCCGCTTATTTCTATTATTCCTATCCCACCGCCTACATACGAAAATGTACAAAAAGCAAAACAAGAACAAAGAAAACGCAAAGAAGACTCAGGTGATCCACCCGATGATGAAGACGAACTCGTAAGTTAATTCATATTACATACTGCGGGCATATACCTGCGTAATCGTTTACTAAATATGATAAAAAGCACATTTATTTAATAGTACGGAGTGAGCTAAACATGACTAACGTTCAACAGCATATCGGCAGCATTGCATTAGTTGTTAAGGACTACGACGATGCCATTGAGTTTTATACTCAAAAGCTTAACTTTGAGTTAGTTGAGGATACTGATTTAGGAGAGGGTAAACGCTGGGTGTTGATTTCACCTCCAAATTCAAACGGGGCTAGTTCAAATGGGACTAATTCGAGCAGGACTAATCTACTGCTTGCTAAAGCCACAACACCCGAACAGATCAGCGCTATTGGTAATCAAACGGGTGGGCGCGTGTTTTTATTTTTGCATACTGATGACTTTTGGCGAGATTATAATTTAATGCTTTTTAAAGGCGTTACATTTAACGAAGAGCCTAGAGTAGAACCCTATGGCACCGTAGCGGTTTTTGAAGACTTGTATGGTACAAAATGGGATTTATTACAGCTTAATAATCAGTGAGATAAAATGCTGTTAAATATAAAAGCAAAATTTTTATTAAGCGCAGGAGTTATTGCATCTGCAGCGGCTGTATGGCATTTACTTTGTATATGGGGTGGCACTAGTTGGTTTATATTTGCTCGCGCCCCAATACAAATAATAGAATCATCACAGCAAGGTACATTCCTTGCGCCTTTAGGTAGTATTGCAATAGCTGGACTCATGTTTGCCTGTACTGCATTTGCCTTATCAGCAATTGGCTTAGTGCGTAACATAGTACTTACTAGAACCGCTTTAATTGCTATTGCAACCTTGTGTATCATACGAAGCTTAATAATTATCCCTGCATTAATACGAGCCGATACGTGGAATATTATAGCGAGCAGTGTTTGGCTTTATGTAGGTGTATGCTTTTTAGTGGGTGCAATAACGTTCCACAATTTAAAGCCGAACACTGATAGTTGAGTGACGCTTAAACTCACGTCACTTTATTAACTAACTCTCTTACAATTGCGAATAAATCACTGGGTAGCATTCCCCTTTGCCCGTCTCGCTCACTTGCAATATCACCGGCTTTAGCATGCAGTGTTACACCATAACGTGCTGCTTCATCAATAGTTAAACCTTGGGCAAGCAATGCACCAATAATACCAGTAAGTACATCGCCACTGCCGCCAACGGCCAATGCCGGGTTGCCATCTTCACATACCCACGTTTGCTCAGCATTATCTATTAATGTTCCAGCCCCTTTTAATACACAAGTCGCGGTATAGCGCTTGGAGCAAAGGCGAGCATAATTAAAACGATCAGATTCGATTTCGCTGGTGCTAACACTTAGCAGTCGCGAAGCTTCGCCGGGATGTGGAGTAAGTACGCATTGCTCTAACGTGTATGATGAAGCTTGCTTAGCCAGTAAATTAAGGGCATCTGCATCTATAACCAATGGCATTTTATTGTTTTGGCAATATTGCATTACTTCATCGAATGTTTGTTGTGCCCACTCGTCTTGCCCAAGCCCTGGGCCAATAACAACGCAGCTTGCCCACTCTAGCGCTTGATGTAAGTTATTACTGCTTACCATAAGTTCTGGTCTGCCAATACTAATAGGCGTTATTGAGCTTTCGTGTGTATACACTCTTACCATGCCAGCACCCGTTCTAAGAGCTGCTTCACTACTTAACCTAATTGCACCTGCAGTACCTTGATTGCCACCAACACATAAAAGTTTACCGTGGCTTCCTTTGTGACTATTGATTGCCCGCGTGGCTATTCCTTTAAAGCTATTGATATTAACAAGGGTTCCTGAAGATTGAGCGATACAAGTAAACGCATCGCCAATTGCTAAATCATCAAATACTAACTTACCGCTATATTGTTTACCTGCCGTCGTTGCGAGCCCTTGCTTAATGCCCACAAAAGTAACGGTTGAAGTCGCTTGTACTGCACATCCTAAAGGCTGCCCTGTATTCGCCTCAATACCTGACGGTATATCAATGCTTATTACGGGCTTATCACTGTTATTTACAGCTTTTATTATATTCGCAAAATTATCGCGCACTGCGTTTTTAAGCCCAGTACCAAGGAGCGCATCAATAACGATATCGCACTTATTAAGAGTGTCTTTTGTAAAATGAGAAACCACCCCACCCGCTTCAATCCATAACTGCTGCGCTTTTGCTGCATCACCGGTTAATACTTTATTAGGCTCAGCTGCGCATACTGTTACCTCTTTACCTGATTGCATAATAAGCCTAGCTACAATGTAACCGTCTCCAGCGTTGTTACCATGGCCAACAATAACTAATGTATGCTGTGCATCAAATAACTGCCATTGCTTATATACGGCCTCGCCTGCACGCTGCATTAGGGTAAATAAATCACAATGACTATTTTTAGCAGCTAAAGCTTCGTTGTCTCTTACTTGTTGTGCGGTAAATAAGATTTTATTGAGCATGAAGGTTCCTATAGTGAGTGATACCTCACCTTATCAAATACTTATATCTAGCGGCTAGNCCCGAGCCAATTTGGGCATGACCAACATGAGCACGACTAACTTGAGCAAGGTGAGCTAATTAAAGTACAATGCAGTTAATTAAAGGCTTGGCTTACTTGTAACCCAAGCCTGTTTATTTTTAGGTAGAGAAAAACATGGCACAAACTCGCGGTAACTTATTTATTTTGTCAGCCCCTTCTGGTGCTGGTAAATCAAGCTTAATCAATGCGTTATTAAAAAAACACGCTGACATGAAAGTATCTGTATCACATACAACTCGCGCCCCTCGCCCAGGTGAAGAAAATGGCGTGCATTATCACTTTGTATCTACAGACGAATTTAAAGCGCTTATTGCCAAAGATGACTTTTTTGAATGGGCTCAAGTATTCGATAATTACTACGGCACATCAAAGCAGGCTATTGAGTCGCAACTTGATGCGGGTATTGATGTGTTTTTAGATATTGATTGGCAAGGCGCTCAGCAAGTGCGCAAAATTATGCCAAGCGTACAAACTATTTTTATTCTACCGCCTTCAAAAGAAGAACTAGAACAACGCTTAAATAACCGTGGCCAAGATTCGGCTGAAGTTATTGCCTCTCGTATGGCAAAAGCACAATCTGAAACATCACATTATAACGAATACGACTTTGTAATTGTTAATGATGACTTTGAGAGCGCACTTGGCGACATAGAAATGATTGTAATGGCTCAACGCTTAACACTAAAAGCGCAAGAAGATCGTCATCAAGTTTTACTAAATAGTCTGCTTAAATAATTTAAGCCTACTTAAATTAGGCTTAGGCAAGTAAAACTGATAAAAATTGAACACTGGCTATTGGCGAAAGTGGCTCCTTGGAGTAAACTACGTCTTTGCTTTTAAATTATTTTTGGAGTGCTGTGATGGCCCGCGTAACAGTTGAAGATGCAGTAGATGCAGTTGGTAATCGTTTTGACTTAATTTTAGTTGCGGCTCGTCGTGCCCGCCAAATTGCTGTTGGTGGTAAAACTCCACTAGTAGACCCTGAAAACGATAAGCCAACGGTAGTTGCTTTACGTGAAATTGAATTAGGTTTAGTTGATAGCGCTTCAATGGACTTAATTGACCGTGAAGAACAACAACACCAAGAAGCAGCAGAATTAGCTGCTGTTGCCGCTATTGTTGGTGGCAACCAATAATCGACCTCCCGGTCTGATTTAGCCAACGGCGCAGTATTTCTACTATAGCCGTTGGCAATCCTTTCATTTCATCGTATATTCGTAGCTTACCTAATTTGCTTCACTAGGGCTGTTTATCTTTCGAGGTTAAATTTGCAGTAGTATGTTTGGTATTTAGGCAAGGCAGAGCCTATGTAGTGTGGTTATTCCCCATAAATAGGCGATAACGCAGCATAAATGCAAAACATGCGCTGCCTAAAGGGTTCTGCCTAGGGGCAATTTACTCTTTGTTGCTCGATTTTTACTTAGCCCGCTAGGCTAAAAACCTCGCGCCGCGTTTAAATCGTCCCTAGATTGAACAAATTTTAATCCTGAAAGGTCAACAGGCCCTAGAACATTGGAGTGTGAATGTATCTTTTTGAAGGTCTTAAAAAGAAAATTTCAGAATACTTGCCCGCTGCTGATGTAGAGCTGGTTCAAAAATCTTACGTGGTAGCCCGAGAGGCCCATGAAGGACAAACTCGCTCAAGTGGCGAACCTTACATAACTCATCCAGTAGAAGTAACCCAAATTCTTGCAGGCATGCATCTTGACCATGAAACGCTCATGGCCGCGCTAATGCATGATGTAATTGAAGATACTGATTTTAGCCAACAAGATTTAGCCGAAATTTTTGGCGAAACTGTGGCAGAACTCGTTGAAGGTGTAAGTAAGCTCGATAAGCTCAGCTTTAAAGATAAAAAAGAATTCCAAGCTGAAAACTACCGCAAAATGATTATGGCAATGACTCAGGATATTCGAGTTATTTTAATCAAGCTTGCTGATAGAACGCACAATATGCGTACTTTAGGGGCACTGCGCCCAGATAAGCGCCGCAGAATAGCACGTGAAACGCTTGAGATTTACGCGCCAATAGCAAACCGCTTAGGTATTCACGATATTAAAAATGAGCTTGAAGACTTAGGTTTTCAAGCTTTATATCCTATGCGTCATCGCGCACTTAAATCTGAAGTAGCTAAAGCACGTGGTAATCGCAAAGAAGTTATCACTAATATCCAACATGAAATAGAAGCACGTCTTGAAGAGTCAGGCATTAAAGCGACTGTGTCTGGCCGTGAGAAACATTTATATAGTATTTATAAAAAAATGCTTAATAAAGAACTGCTATTTAACGAAGTTATGGATATTTACGCGTTTAGAATTGCAGTTGATTCTATGGATACGTGTTATCGCGTATTAGGTGTGGCTCATAGTCTTTATAAGCCTATAGAAACACGCTTTAAAGATTATATTGCTGTACCAAAAACTAATGGTTACCAATCGCTTCATACTTCATTAGTTGGCCCACACGGAATACCTGTTGAGATTCAGATTCGTACTCACGATATGGATCAGATGGCCGACAAAGGTGTAGCGGCGCACTGGATGTATAAAAAATCAGGTGATGGTGCCGGTAATACTTCGCAGCAACGTGCTCGCCAATGGATGCAAAGCTTATTAGAGCTTCAGCAAAGTGCGGGTTCATCGTTTGAATTTATTGAAAACGTAAAAACTGAGCTATTCCCAGAAGAAATTTACGTATTTACACCTGATGGTCGTATTGTTGAGCTACCAATGGGCGCTACCGCAGTCGATTTTGCGTATGCAGTGCATACTGATGTAGGCAACACTTGTGTAGGCGCTCGCGTTAATCGCAAGCCACATCCTTTAAGTCGGCCATTAGATACAGGGCAAACCATAGAGATAATAACAAGCTCAGGTGCCCACCCTAATGCAACATGGCTAAACTTTATTGTTACTGGTAAAGCACGCTTAGGTGTTCGTAATTACCTTAGAAGCCAGCATCATGAAGAGGCTATGCTTTTAGGGCGTCGTTTACTTGATTCGGCATTAGGCGAAAACAAACTAGATAGCATTGCTGATGAAAATATAGCGAGAGTACTTGAAGAGCACGAACTAACTACGCTTCTTGAATTACTTGTAGAAATTGGCTCTGGTAACTTAATGAGCATGTTAATTGCCAAGCGCTTATTACAAAATGACAATGACGATTTAACTGATATAACAAGCCAAGCTAAAGCGACCATTATTGGTACTGAAGGCATGTTAGTGAATTACTCTAAGTGTTGCCGACCTGTACCAGGCGATGCCATTACGGCTCATATAAGCCAAGGTAAGGGCCTGACCGTTCACCGCCAAGAATGTAAAAATATTCGTGGTTGGGAAAATGAGCGCTCTAAATACTTAGTTGTAAAATGGGACGATAACCCAGAAAAAGAATATATTGCAGCTCTGAGAGTTGAAATTATTAACCATCAAGGCGCGTTAGCTAAGCTAACCAATGTTGTCGCTACAACCCAAGCCAATATTGTCGAAATTGCCACCGATGAAAAAGAAAGTAATTTATACGTGATAGATTTAGGGGTTACCGTTAAAAACCGTATCCACGTTGCTAACATTATGCGCCGCATTCGCGTTATGCCTGATGTACAAAAAGTCTATCGTAAAAAATAAAATAGGAAACACATGAATAAAGCATTTATCTCTACCGACAAAGCACCTGCAGCTATTGGCACTTATAGCCAAGCAGTTAAAGTAGGTACCGCTGTTTATTTATCTGGTCAAATTCCATTAGTTCCAGAAACGATGGAAATGATTTCAGAAGATTTTAGCGAGCAAACGCATCAAGTATTTAAAAATATTGCTGCGGTATGTGAAGAAGCAGGCGGAAAAATTCACGATTTAGTTAAAATCAATATTTACCTAACTGATCTATCTAACTTCGCCACTGTAAATGAAGTGATGAGCCAATACTTTAAACAACCTTACCCAGCGAGAGCTGCATTAGGTGTTCGTGCACTACCAAAAGGTGCACAAGTTGAAATAGACGGAATAATGGAATTACCTTCTACCAATTAAGTATTACAGGCTATAGAGCTTCTCTATAGCCTTTATTTTTCGCTCCGCACTTCGTTTTATCTGACTTCTTGACTCAAATGTAAATTTCTAGCAATCTGTAGTTGTGTTTTAAAAAACAAACTTAACTTAAGTAGTAAAAAAGGATTAACTCGTGTTTAAGCTTGCCAACAATGGAAATGTTTTACTTGATGTAAAAGAACATATTCCTCCCAGCGCTGCATTTATTTTAGAGGCTCTCGAAAAGTCAGCTTTTTGCGACTGTAAAATAGATCATGACGCTATTAATGATTTTTTTAAAAACGAAAACACACAACAAACTCTCGTTGTAGCAACAAAACACAATGCCACTTTAAATGTAACAATTAGCGACGATAAAATGCTGGCCATTGGCGAGCTAACGATTGCCCAAGGTGGAAAGTTATTAAGTTTAGAAGATGCAAAAAAACAACTCGTTAAAGCAGGCATTGTGCGTGGGTATAAACAAGCTTTTTTAGAACAGCTGCTGCAAAAACAATCTGAACACTCTGCGGGATCTGTAGTTAAAGGGATATTAGCTAAAGGTAGGCTCCCAAGCGATGGTTTAGCCACTAAACTAATAACAACCGTAGAGACTTTAAAAGACCGCTTAAAAGCGCCCAAGCTCAAAGAAGATGGCAGTGTGGACATGCGCGACTTTGGCAAGCTTGCAAGCGTAGAACCTGGCTCTGTGCTTATTCGCCAGCAACCAGCAACCCCCGGTAAAGAAGGCTTTACCGTAATAGGTGACATACTGCCCGCAAAGCCCGGAGAAAATAAACAATTAGTGGCAGGCGAAGGGACTGAAATATCAAAAATGAATCCGCTTGAGTTAGTCTCTACTATTGCTGGTGTTCCGGTTGAAATTAATAATGGTATGCGTGTCGACGATATTTTTACCATTTCAGATGTAAATGTAAAAAGCGGCCATATTGACTTTCAAGGCAGTGTTATTGTTACTCGCAATATAGACCCTGGGATGAAAGTAACTGCCAAAGGCGATATTACTATATTTGGCACGGTTGAATCAGGTGAGCTTACCGCAGGCGGAAACATCACTGTTAAACAAGGCATTATTGGCCATCAAAAAGTGGATAGTAAGTCACTTTCTTGCAAGCTAATTGCGCTAGGTGATATTCATGTATCTCACTCACAGTATTGTTATCTCGATGCAAATAATATTTTTATTGATCGCCAAACAAGCCATTGTGTAATGAAAGCTAAACGCTTACTGCAAGTAGGCCAACCAGACTTACCTAAAGGTAAAATATTTGGTGGTGAAATACTTGATGCAACAACTCTCATTGCTGGCGAAATAGGGAATGAATCAGGTGCTAAAATGATTATTAATTTAGCAGCTTCTGGTGCTGAAATAACAGCGGATACTGATAATTGCTTTAGAGACTTAGCTAAAACAGATGCACAATTAGATACGCTGCAAGCAGCGCTAGAAAAAACTGATTTAGTGAAGGATGCCGAAAAGAAGAAAATATTAATCACTAAAATTGGAGCTACTCAGAAACATTATTGTGAGCAAGCAGAGAAATTAGAAAAACGTCTTTCAAACTTAGATCATGACTTACACGATTTACTTAGCGACGCTAATTTAACGGTGAATTCTGTTTTGCATTCAGGCGTAGAGATTCATATTTTTGATAAAGTACTTAAAACAATCCGCAATTACCCTCCGTGCAACGTTAAACTTTTAAATAATAAAATTGAAATAGAGTTTAAAACACACTAAAAAATTGAGTGCTCTATTGAGCACTCAAATTAACTCACTTTTTTACAATTTAAAGTAAGCCACTTACCGTATCATAAGTTTGACTTGGCCATACACCAACTTGTACTTGGCCAATATGCTGCTTTTGTAGTAATAGCATCGCTAGCCGCGACTGCCCTATTCCACCGCCAATCGTTTGCGGAAATTTACTTTGTAGTAGCGCTTTATGCCAATCAAACTCTAAGCGGTCTTCATCTCCAGTTGTACTTAACTGCGCTTTTAAAACCTCAGGGCTTACACGTATACCCATTGATGATATTTCAAATGCATCTTCAAGTACTGGGTTCCATACTAAAATATCACCATTTAAACCCATATATTGATCGCATGTTGGCGTAGACCAATCATCGTAATCTGGGGCTCTTACATCATGAATTTTGCCATCTCCAAGCGCGCCACCAATACCAATTAAAAATACAGCACCATATTCTTGTGCAATGGCTTTTTCGCGTTGCTTAGCACTAAAGTCAGGATACATTCTACGTAGCTCTTCACTGTGCACAAACTTAATATCGTCAGGTAAAAAAGGGGTTAAGCCATAAGACTCTCTTACAAAAGCTTCCGTCTCTTTTATCCCTTTATAAATAGATTGAACAGTTTGCTTTAGTGTTGCCAGCGAACGATCTGTCGTTTCGCTAATTACTTTTTCCCAATCCCACTGATCAACATATACAGAATGAATAGGACTTAATGAATCTTCATCTGGGCGCAAAGCCTTCATTTGAGTGTAAATACCCTCACCAACACTAAAGCCATAAGTTGCCAGTGTTTTACGTTTCCACTTAGCCAACGAATGCACCACTTCGTAGCGGCTATCTGTAATCGCTTTCACATTTACAGCAACTGCGTTTTCATGGCCACTCAAGTTATCTTGCGTGCCGTCGCCAACCTTAGCCAAAATTGGGGCTTGAACCTCAACCAGCCCAAGTTGGGTTTCTAGTTGTTGTGAAAAAAATTGCTTAACTTTACTTATTTGCTGCTGTTGCTGCACATAGTGTGAACTCATAATAATTGGCCTCATTCCCAGTTATTGTTACTTGCTTAATTGATAAAAAACGCTCTAACTAGCGTCCTTAATGAAGTTAATGTAACGATTCAAAGGATTAATTCAATATCCCATAACAAAAATAGCTTTAATATATAAAAACCATTAATTAAGTGGTATAAAAACCATATATTCGATAATTTTATGATAAAAATATAATGGAAAATTATTTAATCGATAATCTCGATAAACAGATACTTCATGCGTTAATGGCAAATGCCCGTACTGCGTACGCCGAATTAGCAAAAAGATTTAATGTAAGCGCAGGGACAATTCACGTAAGAATTGAAAAAATGAAGCAAGCAGGGATCATTACAGGAACGCAATTAACGATTAATACTAAACAGCTAGGCTACGATGTATGCTGTTTTATAGGTATTAATTTAAATAACGCACGTGATTACCCGCAAACGCTTATAAAGCTAGAAGCATTGGAGGAAGTGGTAGAGGCTTACTACACAACAGGTAACTACAGTATATTTATAAAGGTAATGACAAAGTCCATTGATCACTTACAAGATGTGCTGATTAATAAAATACAGGCAATAGAAGCCATTCAGTCAACAGAAACACTTATTTCTCTACAAAATCCAATTAGCCGTACGGTAATGCCTTAACTGCAAAAATCTCGTATAATTGCCGAAAAAAGAGGATAACCATGCAGCAAACTCGCTATCAAAGAATCGAAGACGTACTTTCGCGCCGTCAAACAGACTTAACCGTGTGCTTAGAAGACGTGCACAAACACCATAACTTATCTGCAATAGTACGAAGTGCTGATGCGGTTGGTTGCCATCACGTACATGCTGTATGGCCTGAAAAGCAAAAATGGCTAACAAACAATACCTCAGGTGGTAGCAAAAATTGGCTAGAGACACACCTGCATAGAAATATTGATGATGCCGTTACTGCAATGCGTGAGCGCAATCCAGAAATACAAATATTAGCGACTCACCTATCAGAAGATGCCGTTGATTTTAGAGAAGTAGATTACACCAAGCCAACGGCCATTATTGTTGGACAAGAAAAAACGGGGATATCAGAAAAAGCCCTAGAATATGCCGATCAAAATATTATTATTCCAATGCAAGGCATGGTGCAATCGCTAAATGTTTCGGTTGCTGCTGCGCTAATATTGTTTGAAGCACAGCGCCAACGTGAGCTGGCTGGTTTATATAATAGAGATATGTTGAGCGCCGAAGTTAAACATCCACTTTACTTTGAAGGCTGCCACCCTATTATCGCAAGGCAGTGTAAACAAAAAAAATTACCTTATCCTGCACTTGATGAAAACGGCGAAATAGTCGCTGACGAGCAATTTTGGCAAGCTTTAAAACATACTTGATGGACTAAAGCTCTGTAAGTACACTTAGCCTACTCACAAATAATAAGATTGATACACTTTGTCTAAACCTAGCTTAAATCAATACCCAATTACAGAGCTCAAAGGGGTCGGCCCAAAAATGGCTGAGCGTTTGTTAAAGCTAGGTATTTTAACTGTGCAAGATATGCTTTTTCATTTGCCACTTCGCTATGAAGATCGCACTCGCTTATACGCGATTAATGAACTGGCATTGCATAGCCATGTGAGTGTTGAAGCAACAATTGAAACAAGCCAAATTACGTTTGGTAAAAGGCGCATGCTTGTTTGCCAAATCAATGATGGTACTGGCAGGCTAACACTACGATTTTTTAATTTTACCGCCGCACAAAAAAACGCATTTAGTGCAGGTAAAATAATACGTTGTTTTGGTGAAGTGCGACGTGGCCGCGTTGGCTTTGAAATGAGTCATCCTGAATACAGCATCAGCGATACCTCTAACGAGCAACCAGTAGCGACGACATTAACGCCTGTTTATTCAACAACCGAAGGTTTAAAGCAACTATCGATTAGAGCTTTAAGCGAGCAGGCTATTGATTTACTACATAAATACTCAGTAGAAGAACTACTGCCTTCACAGTGGCAGCCATCAAATATGCAGCTAAGTGACGCCTTATTATTACTGCACCGCCCACCAAATGATGTTGATGTAACTGCATTAGAGCAAGGTACTCACCCTGCTCAACAGCGCCTTGTATTTGAGGAGTTACTTGCTCAAAACCTCAGCTTATTAAAAGTACGAGAGCAAGGGCAACAAGTTAAAGCAGTGGCATTAAATCCGGTAAACACATTAGAAAGCCAATTTTTAGAGCAACTTCCTTTTGCACCCACAAATGCGCAAAGCCGTGTAGTTGCTGAAATTAAAGGTGATATGCAACACGCGTATCCAATGATGCGTTTAGTACAAGGCGATGTAGGCTCAGGTAAAACCCTAGTAGCAGCACTTAGTGCACTAACAGCCATTGCGCAGGGCTTTCAAGTAGCTTTAATGGCTCCTACTGAAATTTTATCAGAGCAACATGGCGTTAATTTTACAACGTGGTTTAATCAACTAGGTATAACCGTTGCTTGGCTTGGCGGTAAAACAAAGGGCAAAGAGCGCGTAGCAACACTTGAAAAAATAGCCTCTGGTGAGGCGCAAATGATTATTGGTACTCACGCTTTATTTCAAGATGAAGTTAAGTTTAATAACTTAGTGCTTATCGTTATCGATGAACAGCACCGCTTTGGTGTCCACCAGCGTTTATCACTGCGTGAAAAGGGTAAGTTTGGTGATTGTTACCCTCATCAACTAGTTATGACCGCAACCCCCATTCCACGTACGCTCGCTATGACCGCCTATGCCGACTTAGAAACCTCTGTGATTGACGAGCTACCACCTGGGCGTACGCCAATCACAACAGTGGCACTTCCTGATACTCGCAGAGACGATATTATTGCCCGCGTTAAATTAGCGTGTAACGAGCAAGGCCGCCAAGTTTATTGGGTGTGTACACTTATTGATGAATCTGAAGTACTGCAATGCCAAGCCGCCGAAGACAGTACACTGCAGTTAAAAGAGGCGCTACCAGAGCTAAACGTAGGCTTAGTACATGGGCGAATGAAATCAGCTGAAAAACAAGCCATTATGAGCGAGTTTAAAGCAGGTAATATACATGTTTTAGTTGCCACGACGGTTATTGAAGTTGGTGTAGATGTCCCTAATGCGAGCTTAATCATTATAGAAAACCCTGAGCGCTTAGGCTTAGCACAGCTGCATCAGTTACGTGGGCGAGTTGGCCGTGGCGCTACTGCATCGCATTGCGTGCTTTTATACCACGCACCACTGTCTCATACTGCTCAAAAGCGATTAGGTGTACTACGCGATAGTAACGATGGTTTTGTGATAGCTGAGCGCGATTTAGAAATTCGTGGCCCTGGTGAAGTACTCGGTACAAAACAAACAGGGTTAGCCGAGTTTAAAATTGCCGATCTTACCCGCGATAAGCACATACTTAACCAAGTTAGACCGATTGCACAGCAAATGCTTAAGCAACACCCAGAGGTTGTTGACCCACTAATTCAACGTTGGTTGGGTAACAAGCAAAATTACGCGCAAGCGTAACCACTCTATTTTCGATACTTTTGAGTTTACTAAGTTAATTTACTAAATTAGCTTACAAAGGATATAAAAAAGCCAGCCCTAAACAATATAGAGCTGACTACTGATATCTAAGCTAAGCAGCATAAAAGCGATTAGCGCCTTTTACTGCTCTTAGTTAAATTTAAGCTTTGTTAAGCTCAAATATAAGCGATGTTTGCGGGAATGATATTGGCATTTGTAAACCAAACTGCATTAGCGCTTCACCTGTAAATGTTTGACCATTTACCGCAGCAATAGAAGATGGGCGATACTCTTCAAATTTTACCGGCCACACTAAGTTAAGTGTGTACTGCGCATCGGCATCTAGGCCAACAAAACGTAATTTATTAGGCGCTGTACGCGGTGTTTCGCGAACACTGTTATACGCAAATAACGCTTTTGTTTTTTGCTCATCGATTAAACCAAAGTTAATTGATAAATCGTCGCTATCAAGGCGGTACAAATCGGCGCTATGAATAAAGTCACGATGCTCTTTATGAAGTGCTATTGCCGCCTTAAGTGAATTGTATTCGTGATCGTTCAGTTCACGTGGGTCCATTTCGATTCCCATGTGGCCAAACATTGATACCGCAGCACGCATTTCAATACTTACATTACGCCCTGTGATATGACAATCGCGTGGGCCTACGTGTGCACCCATAACCGACGATGGGAAAAAGAACGAACATCCACGCTGTATTTCAAGGCGATCAAGCGCATCGTTTGAATCTGACGTCCATACACGGTCTGTGTGTGCAAGTACGCCGTAATCTACACGTGCACCACCTGACGAACAGCTTTCTATTTCAAGCCCTGGGTGCGCCGCTTTAATACGGTCAATTAAACGATAAAGTGCTAATGTTTGCTGGTGCACTGCTGGCTTACCATCAAAATTACCCGCATGGTTAATATCGCGGTTCATATCCCATTTAATGTACTTAATAGTTGGGTATTCAACTAAAATATCGTCAATTGCTTTGTATAGGTACTCAACAACTTCAGAGCGCGTTAAATCAAGTACTAGCTGATTTCTAAAGCTTAACTGTTCGTTGTTTTGAGAGCCTAAAACCCAATCAGGATGCGCGCGGTATAAATCACTATCTGGGTTAACCATTTCTGGTTCAAACCAAATACCAAACTCCATACCTAAGCTATTCACATGATCTATGACTGGTGATAAACCATCTGGGTAAATTTTATAATCTACTGTCCAATCACCTAAACCAGCGTTATCGCCACGGCGGCCTTTAAACCAACCATCATCAAGTACAAAACGTTCAATACCTAACGGCGCTACTCTGTCCGCTAGCTGCTTAAGCGTATCTACGTCGTGATCAAAGTAAATGCCTTCCCATGTGTTGTAATGCACAGGACGCGTTTTTTCACGCTGTGCTTGGCTAAGTAAATTAGCTTTAACAAAACGATGAAAATTACGAGAAAGCGCACTAAAACCTTCACTCGAAAACGAGCCATAAATGCTCGGGCTTTGATACGTTTGACCTTTAGCAAGCGTAAGCTCACCAGGTAGTAATAGCTCACCCATTTGCACGTAACGACGACCTTCAGCTAAAAGCTCTGCGCGTAGTTTATTATTACCACTCCAACCTAAATGAAAGCCGTAACATTCGCCGTGCTGCTCGCCTGCATTTGCGTTATGCACTAATAAACCAGGAAATACATCGTGTGATGTTTTGCCTTTACGGTTTTCACGAACAAAACTGCCTAAGACTAAATCAACCGATTGACGTTGAAATTCATTTGACCAACGACCTTCAAAGCTCACTATTTTGCTTACGCTATCTGGCAATTGAAATGTGGGTGCTGCGCAAAAATTAACGCCCAGTGGTGAGTCGTCTAAATTAGTTAATACAGTATGCGCGCTTAGTACGTCAGTGCTTTTATCAAGTGTAATGCTGTGCACGACTTCAATACCACGAAGCTTATCTACGCTTACAAATTCAAGTGTTGTGGCTGAAGGCTGACGAACTTCTTGAAGTTGTGGCCCTACTGACCATGCGATTGAATCATTTACTAGCTCAAGCCCTGGCGCACCAGTAAAGCCTTCGCCTAATAACGGAGATAGAGAAATAGGCGCTTCTTCAACCACGGCACATTTTACTTCTTGACGCGTAGCAAGCTGAGTTAGCATTGTTTCTGTTGTTTGCTCAGATAGGCGTTTACCAAAGTACAGTAACGCCGGTGTTTTGCTCTGGCAGTCGAAAATAACGGTGCTGTTTACACTGTCTAATCGATAAAATGATTTAGTGTCGGCCATGATTTTCCTATCCTCTTGTTCATTGTGTGAGTTATAAATATAACGAAAATTAGTAAGCTACACTATGTACTAAATGTATCTCTTTGCTTGAGCCACAATCTATCAGACAGTGACATTCAATAATAATAGTATATATCATATAAATTAGGTTTTGATAGTCTTTACATCGCAAATAGTCAGATAAACTCACTGGAAGTACCACTGTAATAAAAAGTATTAAACTAACCTTCGCTTTGAAGTTCTCATGTTGCTTTTAATACATATAAAAAATCGGCCAGAGTTCCCCCATGACCGACTTTGTCAGCTTAAACTATTTATACGTTATTTTTGTACTTGTACTTGGCCTGCGTCATCAAGTGCCGGTGTTTTACCTGCCCACTGCGCATTCAAACCAAATACCACTTTATTTACTATCAATGCAAAGGCTACACATACAATCAGTGTAATTGGCATTAAGTGAATGTAATGAATGTCAGTATGTAGCGGTGAGTTTGCAAATGTAAGCATGCCGTACATTACAACACCTAAAATTACTGCTGCAATACCTGCACGTGCATCCACATTTTTAAATAATAAGCCCACTACAAAAATAGAGAATATAGGCATACTTAATAAGCCATTTAATTGCTGTAGTAAGTTAATAATACTGTCTGCTTGCTGGTAAATTGGTACAAGTACCAGTGTTAAGCTTGTTAGTAGCAATGTTACGTAACCACTTAGCTTTACAACACTTGGCTCTTTATTAAAGTACGCTTCGTGAATGTCACACACATATAGTGCTGTAGCTGAATTTAATAAGCTGTTGTAAGTAGAGAGTACAGCTGCTGCCATTGCCGCTGCGAACACACCGGTTAACCATGCTGGCATTACATCACCCACAATTCGACCATAAGCAGCGTCGCCAATATCGCCATAAAGTTTAAACGAAATAATACCCGGTAATACCACAATTGCAGGGACGATTAAAAAACGAATACCCGCAGCTGCAAATATACCTTTTTGCGCTTCTTTAACATTAGGTGCTGCCATTGCTCGCTGTGTGATTGTTTGGTTAGTACCCCAGTAATACATTTGAATAAAGATCATACCGGTTAAAAGTGTTGGCCACGGAATAGGTGAGTCAGCATCGCCTATGAGTGTTAAGCGCTCCTCAGGAATACCCGTAAAGTCATAATCAATCGCATTAAGTGCTAAAAACACGACTAAAACAGCCATGCCTAGTACAAGTATGCCATTGTAGGTATCCGATACAGCAACTGCTCGCAGGCCGCCAAAAAACGCATAAACAGCACCAATAATGGCAAATGCGGTGGCAATATACATTAGCGGAATATCAACCTTAAACATGGTTTGCATAAATAGCGCGCCAGAATAAATAACCGCTGGCATATAAATAAGTGCATTACCTAAAAAGAATAAACCACCAATAACAGCGCGAATATGTTTGTTGTTATAGCGCTTTTCTAAAAGCTCTGTGGTCGTTGTACAGTTGTATTTGTAATAAACAGGAATGAACACTTTGGCTAAAATAATCAAACCTATAATTGCTGCAAGCTCCCACCAAACCAGTAAAGCCATTTGGTTACCATTCATACCTACAAGCTGATCAGTACTTAAATTAGTTAATGTGATTGAACCTGCAACAAACATCCAAGTAAGGCCACCGCCCGCTAAAAAATACTCTTTGGTTTGGCTTTGTCCGTTATTGCGATTTTGGCCTCGGCATTTCCAATAAGTAAGGCCACCAATTAAAGCGGTGACAAAAACAAAAACCACCAGCTGTAAAATGTTATCTGACATGTGTGTGTCTCCTGCGCGTTATGCGCAATGTCTGTGTAATAAAAAAGTGCACGCTACAGCGCGTGCGCATCTCGACTTAGTTCTAACTTAATCTGCTTTAAAGGCATAAGTTCGGGACGTTGGTTATGCAGCTTTACCAATGCATTTAACTGAAACAGTGAAATAAGCATGCTGTTAAGCACACTCAAGTAACCCTGCTTTTGTAGCTCTGCAATGGTATTGCTACCTAATGTTTGCAGTTTGTCTTCATCAACGGTGCTCAAACCTTGAATAGTTTGGGTTTCGCCTTGTTCAAACTGCAATACAATATCTATGTTTTTAATGAGCCCTAACCGCGCAACTTCTTGGGTAAATTGATACGTTTGATAGTCATTTTTTAAGTCGCTTTCTAACAGTTTTTGCTGTGCACTTAAAAATAAACTCGGATTACCTTTAGCATCAAATAGTGCCTCACCTTGCTGCGTGTTTACGGCTGAGCTTTGATCATCAATCGCGATAAAATAATCGCTACTATTTGCTTCTCGGGTCATTAAATAAAGAGGCTGGGTTTGCATACATACCGGTGTGTAAAGTGCCTGCCATTGGTTGTTATTAACCAATAAACTTTGACCTGCATTAAAGCAGGTTAACGCTGATACTGTATAACTGCCATTTTGTGTATTACGTGCTAAAAAAATAGGTAAGTCGCAGGCTGCTTTTGCTATTTCATTTGCTCTTAAATTAACTAAATGCTGCGTTTTTGCGTATTCAACGGCTGCATTGGGGTTAATTTTTAATGTTTGGTGTTTGGTGTTTACTAGTTCACTAATAGCCATAGTTACACATCCTTAAACTGGGTTAGCTGCTAACCACTGCTCTATAAAAGCACGGTGAGGCGGCAAAGTTTGCAACATCTGCTGTGTAAGCTGGCTGTTACGTTCAATTATTTGTTTGGCTTGCACATGTTGTGAATACAAATATGCTTGTTTAGTAAAGTCAGGCTTAAAGCCCATACCGTACAAAACATACTGATAACTGGCAGCAGGGAATAACTCTAATGCGCCATGAAAATCTTGAATAAGCGGGCCACGGCTTCCCCAAAGAAGTAAATCTTCTTGCAGGGTTTGTGGAATAGTATTGGGCTGTACATGTGCTTGCCAGTAAGGCTCTGGGCGCTTGGTTAGCATGTAATGAAGCTTTAAAAAGTCGATAATACGCTGCCAGCGGTAATCCATTTGCTCGTTAAAGCGTTTAGCTACTATAGGCATTACTTGTGTATCTGCTGGCATGTGCTCTGCTACAAAGCGTGCTGAAATTTCAACAAGCATAATAGCGGTTGCTTCAAGCGGCTCTACAAACCCTGCTGACATACCAATAGCAACACAGTTTTTATGCCAAAACTTCTCACGGTATCCTGATTCAAAACTAATTTTACGGGCAGTTAAACCGTTTGCTGCATCGCCTAAATAGTCTCTTAGGTTTTGCTCTGCTTCATCGTCTGATAAAAATTTGCTTGAATAGACATGCCCTACACCACGGCGATGCGTTAAACCTATATCCCAAATCCATCCAGCGTTTTGCGCTGTTGCTATGGTATGGCTGGCAAGAAGCTGCTCGTTTTCATCGTAAGGGACTTGCATAGCCAGTGCGCTGTCGTTAAATAGCACGTGGTCCATTTTTTTAAACGGTACGTTGAGCGCTTGGCCTAATAACAATGATGAAAAACCAGTACAGTCTATGTATAAGTCGGCATTTATGGTGCGGGTTTGATCTTTTAATGTCAGCGTATTTATTGCACCACCGTCATCAAGCTTTACCTGATCAACAGTACCAATAATATGCTCTACGCCAAGCTTACTTTTACAATGCTGTTTAAGCATTTCTGCAAAAGCGCCGGCATCTAAGTGATAAGCGTAATTACAATTACCTTGATATTCACCTTGCGCTATACCTCTTGGGGCTAAGCTTGCTTCGCAAATATCATGTTGAAAATTAGTTTGCTGTGCAAAGTCTTCAACATTATCTAAATATGGGGCTAAATCTATACGGCCGTAGCCTAGCGGTACAGTAAATGGATGGTAGTAAAAGTCATTATTGCCATGAGTCCAATTTACAAACTTCCCGCCTTGTTTGAAGGTAGCATTACAGGCTTTAAACACATCGACTTCACGCAAGCCTATTTGCTGAAGTGTGTTTTTCATCGTGGGCCAGGTACCTTCACCTACGCCAATAGTTGGAATGTCTGACGATTCAACCAACATCACTTTTAAGCCGTCACCATTTTGACCTTGGTGACACGAAGCTATAATTGCAGCGCTCAGCCATCCTGCTGTACCACCGCCAACTACCGCTACTGTTTTTATTGCTTTATTCATAATGGACTACTCTTTGAGTATTTTTGATAACGTTTTATACAACAAATGCCCGTTAGGGCATTTTGATTTAATGTGTATTCATTTTAGCCAATTAGGTTAACTAATATACATTACTGCTAAATTAACCTAATTGGTATTAGCACCTTGGTGCTGTAATGAAAACTAAGAGGCTAAAAATACGCCTCCATCATTAATTAAAACGATCCGCGAATACCAAACGCGTAACGTGAGCCATTATCTTCTACTGAATAGATTTGGTTAGCAAAACGACCTGTTTGCACTAACTCTTCTTCAGTGATGTTGATGCCTTCAGCAAAAATAGTGAAGTTTTCGTTAATATCGTAGCTTGCACTAATATCCCACTGGCCGTAAGTTTCTACGTTCACTGGTTCACCATTAAAGCCGTTATCAACTAAGCGTAAAAAGCCTTCACGGTTGTTAAATGCAACACGTGCTTGCCAGTTTTCTTGCTCATAGAAAAATATTAAGTTTTGTGAATCCCCAAGACCTTCTAGTGCAAATGTTTGTGTAGTATCGTCACCCACACTAATGTCGCTATTCACAACAGTTGCATTGGCAATAAAACCAAAGCCATTTTCAAACATGTGAGTAACACCGACTTCAAAACCGGTTACAGTTGCAGACTCACCATTTTGAGGACGACTTACAGTGTAAACTTCTGAACTACCAACAAGTTCGTCATCTGTTTGGTCTGTACATGTAGTACACGCAAAATCAGGACCTGAACGGTCAGACATTTCGTATGTTTCTGCACCTGTTAGGGTAACAATAAAGTCGTCAACTTCTTTACTAAATACTGCAAAGCTAAATAAGTTAGCATCGTTGTAGTACCACTCGTAAGAGATATCCCAGTTTTCTGATTGGAATGGTTTAAGTGCTGGGTTACCACCACTTGCCGTTAAATTTTGACGACGTGGCTCGTTAAAGTTTGTCGCAGGAGATAGCTGAGACATAGTTGGGCGAGTGATACTGTCGTACGCTGCAAAGCGTAGAATCATGTTGTCTTGCAGCTCTAACTTAACATTTAAAGACGGTAATAAGTTTGAGTAGCTAGTGCCTTGTTCAATGCTTGTAGCCGGGCCAAATACGTTAGCAAACAATGTTGCGTCAGATGTTGGTATTACATCGCTAATAAAGCTTTGTATTGCAGCAACTTCAATATCAGTTTCTGAGTAACGCGCGCCAAAGTTAACTGTTACGGGCATATCTGAAAGGTCAAAACCAAGCGTAAAGTCCATGTATAAGCTAGTGATGTCTTCGTTAATTGTGTAACGGTTATTTTGTAGTGTTGGCTCTACTGGGAAACCTTGATCGGCTAAGTAATCAAGCATTTTATCGCCATCGTAGCTATAAAATGTATCGATTAAACCAGGGAAGTAGTTACTCGCTGTATAAGCTTCAAAATCAATTGCATCAAGTGGTGCTTGTGTACCATAACCACAGAACTGACATTGACTACCAAAGATTTGAAAGCTTGATTTTTCACGTTCTTGGCGATAAGCACCAAAGTTAATGCGATCAACGGGGCCTTTATCTGGCACATATTCAAAATCGGCTTTTACTTCAGTAATTTCATCTTCATCTGTAAATTGATTACCAATTTCGTTGTAATGAAGTCGCGCTAGGCTTGGATCTGGCAACGAACCATTTTCAAAACCATCATGCTGTACAGTAGGAATGCTGCCTGTACCGTCAAAAGTATAGCTATTGATAACACCTACAACGTTAAAGCGATCTCTACCCGCACGGTCGTTTTCGGCTGTTGAGCGAGATACATCAAATTTAGCTTTTAATGACTCGTTTACTTGCCAGTCAACGTTAATACCAAATGCTTTATTAGTTACATCACGTGAGTTACGTGTATGTGATACAAAGTCGCTTGCAGGGTCGCCACTTGGCACGCCTAAGCCAACTTCTTGAGAGAAAGTTAAAAGCGTGCCTGTTTCAGGATCAATCGTTGCACTGCCTACGCGGTCTGGTTCAAACCACGATGCTAAATCGCGTACTGTTGAGTCAACTTCGAATTTTGAAATCATGCCATCAACAGTAATCGTAACATCGTCAGACGGTGCATATTGTAGTACTAAACTTGCATTTGTACGTTCACGGTCTTGCTCATCAACTACTTGGTCCCAGTTACGTGGAATGTAAGCATTATCAAACAATACACCATCCGTTGGGTTAGAGATTGTTTGACCGCCGCGCCAACCTGCCGTTAAAATTTGGTTATTTTGAAGTTTACGTTGTTGATTAGTGATGGCAAAAAGCACACCTAGCTTGTCATCGTTAAACGTATTACTTATTAAGAATGATGTTGATGGAGATACTTCTTCAGAAAGGCTTTCGTACATACCTTTAACTGAACCTAAAATATGTAAACCACCAAAATCAAAAGGGCGTGCTGTAGTTACGTTAACCGTACCACCAATGCCGCCTTCTTGAAGAGTTGCTGTATTACTTTTATAAATATCAGCACCGGTGATTTGATCCGCGGCCAATACATCAAAGTTAAATTCACGACCTGCGCTGTCTGTCGCAATTTGACGACCATTAACAAGTACAGTATTAAATTGTGGACCAAAACCACGAATAGTTACCGCTTGGCCTTCACCACCACTACGGTCAATTGCTACACCTGTAATACGTTGCAGAGATTCTGCTACGTTTAAATCAGGAAATTTACCAAGATCTTCTGCTTTAATCCCGTCTGTAACAACATTAGATGCTTTTTTATCTAACATTGATGAACGTAAGCTGCTGCGGATACCCGTTACTGCGATAACTTCAACATCTTCATTTACTACTGTAGGCGTATTGCCTTCAGCGCCTTGAGCTGCAACGTTTCCGCTTGCCAATATGCCTGTGATAGCAATACTGATCGCGGTTTTCTTGTTGAACGATAACTTATTGTTAATTATCATTTTTTAAAAACTCCTGATTGTGTGTAGTCGTTGTGTCATTGTGGTAGTGCATATAGTTTCAAATACTATTTATATTATA
Source organism: Pseudoalteromonas sp. TAB23 (assembly GCF_000498075.1). Lineage (NCBI taxonomy): Bacteria > Pseudomonadati > Pseudomonadota > Gammaproteobacteria > Alteromonadales > Pseudoalteromonadaceae > Pseudoalteromonas > Pseudoalteromonas sp. TAB23. The sequence goes on along the minus strand of NZ_AUTP01000165.1, from coordinate 47,767 downwards.
AATACTTTAAACCAGCAAAAAGTGCAACCTTTTCCTGAATTATGGATAGCATTTAATCACTGTATTTTTGCTTTTAATTTTCTTTAAATTAACATTAGAATGCTGTATTCATTCAGAAAAAGAGTAAATAATAACCTGTTCGTAATCCTCTCTCGGCAATAAATTAGCTTTTGGAAAATTTTCACGATTTGGCGCATCTGGCCAATTTTGCGCTTCAAAACACAAAGCTTGCCGTGCTTTAAAAGGCGAACCAACAAAGTTTGCGGTATAAAGCTGCATGCCTGGCTGCGTACTTTTAAGGGTTAAACTAACGTTCGTGTGTGGCGAAGTTAATGTAGCCATCGTCTTTAAACTGCTGTCATCATTAAAAATATAGCAGTGATCAAAGCCATTTCCAGCTTCTAGTTGAGGATGAACGGCGCTTAAGGCCTCACCAACTTGAGCTGGCTTAGTAAAGTCAAAGCAGGTACCGGTGACTGATGCAGATTCATTAAGTGGAATACTAGTTGTATCAATAGAAAGATAGTAATTGGCATTAACTTGAACAAGGTGTTCATTAATTGATTCGCTGCCATCAAGATTAAAATAGCAATGGTTAGTAAAGTTAACGAGCGTTTCTTTATTGGTTAGCGCTTTAAAGTGCAGAGTAAGCTCGCCGTTTTTAGCGCTAATCGTTTGCCAAACCTGCAACTCACCGGGGAAACCTTGTTCGCCGTCGGGCGAGCAATAATAAAGTTCAACTTCACTTTCAGTTTGTTTGGTTACTTGCCAAAGTACTTTATTAAAGCCTTTAACGCCGCCGTGCAGGCTATTAGGGCCGTTATTTGCTTCTAGTTGATACTGCGTACCAGATAAGTTAAAACGCCCCTTTGCAATGCGATTAGCGTATCGACCTACTGTAGCGCCAAGATAAAATGGGTTTTCAAGATAGTATTGAGGATCATCGACGCTAAGCGTCATTTCTTGTTTTTTAAATTTAATGCTTTTTATTATTGCGCCAAATGGCAAAATTTCAGCTGTTAAATTTTGACCATCACTGAGCTGAATAACTTGTAAAGGTTGGTTATTGGCAATAGATGTCACACGCATTCTCCAATCAAATTACCGAATTAACATTTCCTGTTATAACGGCGCAACAATATATAATATAAATAGTATATAATTGAAGCCTGTAACTCAATCTAAATACGTTGAAATTTCTCGACAAATATTTACAGCTGCCATCATATATTTACAATAATTCAGCTCAGTATGGGCTTATGTAAAACATAAGCCTCGTAAGGTTAACTGCTTTGGTAAATGTGCTCGTTAAGCGCTGCTTTTTCGTCAATGCTAAGCGCTTGTTTTGATTTAGCAATAAAATCATACCTCACCATAACGGCCTTACCTATTGCGCAGCATTTATCGTGTTGCCATGCTTCCTGTCTCAGCGTAAAAGAGCTAGTGCCTATATGCTCTACAGAGGTTTTTACGGTCACTTCGTGGCCATAAAATAATTCGCCCACAAACGACACTTCAACTTTGGCGATAATCAATTTCCAATCATGTGGATTTAAGTCCGGTGTAAAAAACTTAAAAATAGGTCCACGTGCGACTTCAAACCATACAGGTAGTACGGTATTGTTAATGTGTCCGAGTGCATCTGTTTCGCTAAAGCGCGGCATCACTTTTTCAATAAACATAAAAATCCAATAATAATTATATAAAGGTAAACCATGACGGACTTTATACGCGTTGTTGATAACGCATTAAGCGATGAGTTTTGCGATGAATTTATTACCACATTCGCGCAAAGCCCGCATGTAAAACAAGGGGTAACATCGGGCGGTGTCGACTTAAAGAAAAAAGACAGTCACGACCTACACTTAAATAATCACCCCGAATATGCACAACAATTAAAACATATACAACAAACGACTGCACAGCATGTTTTTAAGTATGTTGAAGAACATATTTTTATGATGATTGGGGCGTTTGGCTTAAAGGTCTATCACCCAAAAACAGGTGACGTTGTCGATTTAACCCAAGAGAATTTTGAAGAAGTGGGTAAACCGCAATTACCTTTGCTAGTTCAGCAAATTTTTAGACTTGGTAATATTCAAGCGCAAAAATACGAAGTAAATAAAGGTGGCTACCCTTACTGGCATAGTGAAGTTTACCCGCAGCTACAGCATAATGAAGCACTGCATCGCGTGTTGTTATTTATGTTTTATTTAAACGATGTTGATGAAGGCGGTGAAACGGAGTTTTACTATCAAAACCGTAAAATCGCCCCTAAAAAAGGCACTATGGTAATAGCCCCAGGCTACTTTACACATACTCATAGAGGCAATAAGCCAGTATCAAACGATAAGTATATTTTAACATCGTGGGTGTTGTTTAATCGTGCAGAACAAATATATGGTGCGCCAAAGAGTTAGCGCACCAAAATCAGTATTATTTAACCGAGCAGTTCATCAAATAAATTAAACAACTGATCTAGCTCTTCAATGGTGTTGTAGTGCATACAACCAATGCGCACTACACCGCCTTTATCAAGCACATCTAATTGCTTGCACAAACCTTGCGCGTAAAAATTACCATCCCACACACAAATATGCTGCTTACCTAAAAATTCTGAAACGGCGCGTGGCTCAAGCCCTTCAAAAATTAAAGCAAAAGTAGGTGTACGCTCATTTAAGCGATCAAAGTCATCAATACCAAACAACTTAATGCGTGGGTAGTTTACCAAGCGCGTTAAAAAGTGCTCACTAAGCGCCATTTCGTGTTGTTTAGTTTTAGCAAAAGCCACACTTAACTTTTCGCGGCGTGAATGGCTATCGTCAAGTTCGCTAATTGCTGCAATGTAATCAACAGCCGCGATAAAACNCCCGCCATGGCTTCAAAGCTTTGTGTGCCGGTTTCCCAACGACCTGGTGCTACGTCTTTAGCTGGCTCAACTTTATAAGGCGTAAACCCGTCTAAATGTTCTTTTTTACCGTAAACCATACCTAAATGCGGGCCAAAAAACTTATATGCAGAGCAGGCTAAAAAGTCGCAATCAAGTGCTTGTACGTCTACAAGTTCGTGCGGTGCGTAATGTACGGCATCAACATAAACAAGTGCGCCTACAGCGTGAGCAAGCTCAACAATACGTTTAATATTATTAATTGAACCTGTGGTATTTGACGCATACGTTACCGCTACAAGCTTAGTGTTGCTGTTTAATAAGCTTTCAAACTGCGCCATATCTAAGCTGCAATCTGCTTCGTTAATAAGCGCTGTATTTACCTTTACGCCTTTATCTTCTGCGACTTGTTGCCACGACGATACATTTGAGAAATGATCGGCATTGGTTACAATTATTTCATCACCAGCCTGCCAGTCGCGTGAAATAGCACGGCTAAAGCTAAATGTTAGGCTGGTCATGTTTGGACCAAACACAATTTGTTGTGAGCTAGGTGCATTAAGTAAATCAGCGGCTGCTTGACGCGCATTCGCCATCAATTCAACGGTTTTATCACTTGAAAAAAACGCGCCACCTAAGTTTGAATTATAATGACCTAAATAAGCTGTCATCGCATTAAGCACCGATGTTGGTACCTGCGAGCCACCCGGTCCGTCTAAAAATATTGGCGATTTACCATCAACGTTTTGCATTAATGCAGGAAACTGCTCACGTAATTGCGTTATGTTCATGCCTAACTTCCTTAAGACGTTAATACAAAACAATCCAGGTAACCTGGTTTGCTAGCATCAATTTTGTTCATAGGTGTTGCGTTGTGCCACACTTCACGGTCGTTTATTAATGCAAACATGCCGTCTTTTATTTCCATTTTAAAACAAGGCTCAGCTTGCTTGTTTTCGTATACAAGTAGCTCGCCGCCTTCTAAGTTTTCATGAGAAACGCCGCATATACATACATGGTCAAAACCATCTTGATGCACGCCTTCTGGCGCTGCCGGCGTATCGCTGTTAATTGCAAGCATACGGAACTGATGAATTTCAATATCACGCTGTTCATCAATACCGGTAAGTTGGCGAAACTCATTTACAATGCTTTTCATGCCTTCTGACTCAAGTAAACTTTGCTCTAGGTTTTCGTAAGTACGCTCTACATTACCTTGAAAAGTATTAATTGAATCGTCTTGAACAAATGCTTTGGTTTGTTGTAACTTTATTTCACCATTTTGCATTTTAACTACTGAGTAACGACGTTTACGAAAGGCGCCATCTGCATAAGGATTTGCAGGCAGGTTATCAAAAGAAGGCTTAACCAAATCAATATTTGCTTGGTTAACAAAACGTAGTTGCAGTAAATTCTGGTTGTTTAATGCTGTCATAAAATCTCGCCTAAAATAATGAGAATATTGATGAGGATTTTAATGCATTTTGATAGGAATTTTTGCGCGATTACTTACTTTAAAAGCAACTTAAGACTAGATTTAATACAATAATATAAAAAAAGAAGCATGAACTATCTAATATTTATTTTAGCCAATAAAAAACCCGCCTAAGCGGGTTTTTAAACAAACTCTAAAAATTATACAGCTTGTTGAATAATCACGTTGTCTGCTTTTTTAGTGTAAGCAGGCATACGGTGGAAGTTCAAGTAACGGTATGTATCTGACGCCGTTGCATTGATCTTCGCAGCATATTCTTGATACTCAGCAACTGTTGGTAATTTACCAATGATTGCAGCAATTGCAGCAAGCTCAGATGATGCTAAGAATACGTTTGCGCCATTACCTAAACGGTTAGGGAAGTTACGTGTAGAGGTAGACACAACCGTTGCTTTATCTGCAACACGTGCTTGGTTACCCATACATAGTGAACAACCTGGAGTTTCGATACGTGCGCCAACACGACCAAAAATACCATAGTAACCTTCTTCTGTAAGTTGGTCTTTGTCCATCTTAGTAGGTGGAGCAACCCAAAGCTGAGTCGGAAGTTGACCTTTAAAGCCATCAAGCAACTTACCAGCAGCACGGAAGTGACCAATGTTAGTCATACAAGAACCGATGAATACTTCATCAATTTTCTCGCCAGCAACATCAGAAAGAAGACGCGCATCATCTGGGTCATTTGGAGCACAAAGAACTGGCTCTTTAATCTCAGCTAAATCAATTTCAACGATATGCTTGTACTCTGCATCAGCGTCAGCTTCCATTAGTTCTGGGTTAGCTAACCAATCTTGCATTGCAGTAATACGACGTTCAATCGTACGTACATCGCCGTAACCTTCAGAAATCATCCACTTAAGCATAACAATGTTTGATTCTAGGTATTCAGAGATAGACTCTTTAGATAACTTAACAGTACAACCTGCTGCCGAACGCTCTGCAGATGCATCTGATAATTCAAACGCTTGCTCAACAGTTAGGTGCTCAACGCCTTCAATTTCTAGTACGCGACCAGAGAATTCGTTAATTTTACCTTTTTTCTCAACTGTTAATAAACCTTGTTTGATACCGTAGTAAGGGATTGCATGAACAAGGTCACGTAAAGTGATGCCTGGTTGCATTTCGCCTTTAAAACGAACCAAAATAGATTCAGGCATATCAAGCGGCATAACACCAGTTGCTGCTGCGAATGCTACTGCACCCGAACCTGCTGGGAATGAAATACCTAATGGGAAACGTGTATGTGAATCACCACCAGTACCTACGGTATCTGGTAATAACATACGGTTTAACCACGAGTGAATAATACCATCACCTGGACGAAGTGAAACACCGCCACGGTTCATGATGAAATCAGGAAGCGTATGGTGAGTGCTTACATCGATAGGCTTAGGATAAGCTGATGTATGACAGAATGACTGCATTGTTAAATCTGCAGAGAAACCTAAACATGCTAGATCTTTAAGTTCATCACGTGTCATAGGACCTGTTGTATCTTGCGAACCAACAGTTGTCATTTTAGGCTCACAGTACTGACCTGGGCGAATACCTGCAACGTTACATGCTTTACCAACCATTTTTTGCGCTAGTGTGAAGCCTTTATCAGAAACTTCTGTTGCTGTTGGTACTTTAAATGTATCAGTTGCACCTAAGCCAAGAGATGTACGCGCTTTGTCAGTTAAACCACGACCGATAATTAGTGGAATACGACCACCAGCACGAACTTCATCTAAAATCACATCAGATTTAAGCTCAAAAGTAGAAATCACTTTATCAGTACCATGTTGCTTAACAGCACCTTCGTACGGATAAATGTCGATTTGCTCGCCCATGTTGAGTTCATCAACATTTAATTCGATTGGTAATGCGCCTGAATCTTCCATTGTATTGAAGAAGATTGGAGCAATTTTATTACCTAGACATACACCGCCAACACGCTTGTTTGGTACGAATGGGATATCATCGCCCATAAACCAAAGTACAGAGTTAGTTGCAGACTTACGAGAAGAACCCGTACCAACAACATCACCTACGTAAGCAAGTGGTAAACCTTTAGTTTTTAATTCTTCAATCTGAGTAATTGGACCTACTTCGCCCGCTTTATCAGGTGTAATACCATCGCGTTCAATTTTTAGCATTGCTAAAGCATGAAGTGGGATATCTGGACGAGACCATGCATCTGGTGCAGGAGACAAGTCATCAGTATTTGTTTCGCCAGTTACTTTAAATACAGTAACTGAGATCTTTTCAGCAACAGCTGGCTTATTAGTAAACCATTCTGCATTTGCCCAAGACTCAATAATTTGCTTAGCGAATGTATTACCTGCTTTTGCTTTTTCTTCTACATCGTAGAACGCATCAAACATAAGTAATGTATTTGAAAGGCCTTTAACTACGATTGGTGCAAGTGTTTCGTCATCAAGTAGGTCAATCATTGGTGCGATATTGTAACCGCCCAACATTGTACCTAATAATTCTGCCGCTTTTTCTTTAGAAACAAGTGGAGAATTAGTTTCACCTTTAGCTACAGCTGCTAAGAAGCCCGCTTTAATATAAGCAGCATCATCAACACCTGCTGGTATACGCTGAATGAACAAATCTAAAATGAATTCTTCTTCACCTGCAGGTGGAGTTTTGATTAATTCAATAAGATCAGCAGTTTGCTGAGCATCTAATGGCGCTGGTACGATACCTAACGCGGCACGTTCTTCTACGTGTTTACGATATTCTTGTAGCACAATATTGCCCTCTTGGTGACGTGAAAGTATCCGGTAGCGCTTCAAGCGCAAATAAGTTACCCAATACTTATAGTATTCTAACGCGTAATTATAAAGCTTTTATGGATAGATGAAAATCCATCCAGTTACGCAACTGATTATACCGATTATAAATACTATGAATAGTGGTTGTAGTAAAAACTATTTTCATGAATACTTGTTAAGTAAGAATCATTACCATTAAACAATACTAATTTATTACAGGCATAAAAAAACCCAGCACTTGGCTGGGTTTTTATTACAAACTATTTAATTAACGTAAAACTTTAACGTTTTTGATAGTTTTGATATGCGCTTCTACACGACGGTTTTCTGCGTTTGCAGCTTTAGTGTTTGCATCATTTTTAAGACGCTCTTCACCTAAACCAACTGTAGTAATACGGTCTTTAGCAATGCCATCAGTAACTAATTGCTTAGCTACTGCATCAGCACGTTTTTTAGATAACCATTTGTTGTAAGTTGCTTTACCTACAGAAGAAGTGTGACCTTCTAAAAGTACTGTTGTATCTGGGTAATCTTTTAAGAATGCAGATACTTTTTCAATATCGTTTAAGTACTGAGTAGATACTGCTGAAGCATTGTTAGGGAAAGTCACTAATAAGCTTACAGTCACTTCTTTATCTTCATATAAAGTACAACCAGTGCCATCAACTGCATCAGTCATAGGTGTGTTAGCACACTTATCATCTGCATCAGGAATGTTGTCGTTGTCGCTATCTGTAGGAGCTACAGCTACTTCAATTACCTTAGGCTCTGGAGCTGGTTTAACTGGCTCTACAGGAGCTGAATTTTGGCCAAATAAGTAGTTAATACCAATTTTAGCGCCTACATCTGTGTAACCACGGTCAAGACCTTGGTATACAGCTGTTTCAGCATTTACAAATAAGCCATCTGTAATGAAATGTTGGTAACCAACACCTGCATTTAAGAATGTATTGTCATCTACTACGTCTATTTCTTTAATACCGAAAAGACCGTAGAAAGGACCGCCATTTAAATGGTAAAGAGCATCAATACCGTAACGCTCGCCATCAATACCGTTGCGGTTGCCAGCAACTTTATCAAAAGCATTAAAATCCATATCTGCATATTCAAGACGTGCGCTCCAGTAATCACTGAAACGGTAACCGGCTTCAACACCCCAGCCAGTTGATTCATTTACATCAAGACCAGCTTGAGCACGCATGTTTTTCCAAGATGCGTCATAATAGTCGCCAAATGCGCCAATGTAGAAACCTTCTTCTTTATCAGCAGCGAATGTAGATGCGCTAGTTGCAGCCAACGCGATTGCAATTGTAAGTGATTTTAATTTCATTGTTTTCTTCCCATTTGAACAATTTTAAATTGTAGCTAATCGATACTAGCTCAATCAGTTTTATATAGACTAACTGAGCCTTTGTTAATCAATACTTAACGAAAAATAAAGTTTATAACTTTTTTCTATGCCTCGTCACAACACACATCCACTTACTATAGGCGAAATTAAAACTTTATTGAAAAATAAATATAGTAGTTTGTTGTAAATTAGTACTTAGCAAGGAATGTAAGAGCAATTAAATTAAATGCACTTATAAATGCAAAGAAATATTGCTTGGCTTTAATTCGGCGCATAATACCACCAGAATTAACATTACCCTAGGTATATGCACATATTTGATTAAAAAATGACTCTTTTTAATCATGTAGTTATACTCAAAGTTAAGTATTAAGTACCACAAAAAGTTTGGTAATCATTATCATTTATCGGTGCAGCCTGAAATTCTGATAATTTTTCACTGTCAGAATACGGGTTACTGGCTATTTTTATAAAGCGCTGTAGTAACTCACTAGACCCTGTAGCGTTATATTGTGCAATTATTTCTTCGATCACATGATTACGCGGTATTACACGAGGATTTGCAGCTCTCATTATTTCATAACTATTATCGTCGGTTAAGCTTACCCACTTAGCTCTCCATTCAATTAGCGACTCAGGTATTACTGTTTCTTCTTTTAAAGATTCAGTAAGCGCATCGAAGGTATTGGTGTAATCGAGCTGATTATCTTTTAATAGTGCTAACAACTCTGCGATTAACTCGCCACTACTATTGCAAGATTCATTTAAACCCAGCTTTTGTCCCCACATAGCCGTAAACTCAGTATTAAATTGCTCAGCAAAGCTATTAATGTATGGCGTCATTAACGAAACAGCTTGTTCGTCATCATCGCTGATAAGCGGTATTAAACTCTCAGCTAAACGAGCACAGTTCCAGTTAGCTATATTAGGTTGATTACCAAATGCATACCGACCTTGTTTGTCGATAGAGCTAAATACAGTATCAAAGTCAAAGCTATTCATCATGGCACACGGGCCGTAATCAATGGTTTCTCCGCTTACTAGCGTATTATCGGTATTCATTACTCCGTGAATAAAGCCAACACGCATCCAGCTCACAACTAGCTTAACTTGGTTTTTAATCACAGCGCCTAAAAATGCTAAATAGCGCTGCGATCCTGTATCTGTTATTTCTGGGTAGTGTCGCTCTATAGCTAAATCGGCTAAATTTTTAAGTCCTTCAACATCGCCTTGCGTCGCTAAATATTGAAACGAGCCAACACGAATATGGCTCNCGGATTACGATAAACCGTTTCACCACTACCAACAACCGCTAAGCAGCGTGTGGTTTTAATGCCTAGTGCATGCATTGCCTCGCTCATTACGTATTCACGAATAGCAGGACCAAGAGCACAACGCCCATCTCCCCCTCTTGAGTAAGGAGTAGCACCAGAGCCTTTTAATTGAATATCCCACAACTGGTTTTTATCATCATTAATAGCGCCCAGTAAATGCGCTCGCCCATCGCCTAAACGTGGTGAAAAATGTCCAAATTGGTGCCCAGAGTAACCAAGTGCTACTGCAGGAATCGCCTGTTTTTCGTTACCGCTAAAAGTGCTAGCACGCAAATCAGCTGCAACGTTAATATTAAACTCTTTTGCTAAGCTCTCGTTCCACAGTAATAACTGAGGAAAGGCAACACTTGCAGGGAAATCTTCTATCGCAAAGTTTTCCGTAATGTCTGTGTATCTTGGCACTAATTTCATGGTAATTCCTATTATTGCTGACTTATACCAACACGGTTGTCACCTACGCCATAGGCCACAATTAAGCTCAACTCTTGCATACTTAAGCCACTTTGCTTTTGCATTTCGTTAAAAAAGGCTTGGGCTGCACTCAGTGATTTTTTAGTTTGTAAGCCGCCGTCTATAATTTTATGGGCACGCAAATAATTCTCTACATCGCGTGATAGTAAAAAAGTATCTTTACCAAGTGCTCGCAGTGCATAAGGCCCTGTATTTCCGCCTAAACGCGCACCATGCTTTTTTAAATACGCCCATAAACCAATAATATCGTCTGTTGGCCAATTAGCGATAAACTGACTAAAACTGCCATGTTCCCCTGCTATTTCGTGGATCATGTAAGCATTTTCGGTAATTGTTTTTACTTTTTTATAGTTACGAACGATTCGCTCATCCGTTGCTTTTTGTTCCAGCATATCAGGTGGCATCATTAATAACTTATCAACGCTAAAATCCCAAAAAACCTCTCTAAAGCCTGGCCACTTATTATTAATGACTGACCAATAAAAGCCGCTTTGAAATACTTTTCGAGTAAATTCCTCAAGCCAATCGTCGTCACTTAACGTGCTTAGTTGTTTTTTAGATAGCGGTTTTGCAAGTAATAACTTAAGCATTTTTTCGGAGCCTTTTCGCTCTACCGCTCGCTTATAAATATCGCTAAATTTTTCCATACTAATTAAATACCTCACTACTTATATTGCTAGTGTACGAGAAAAGCACCCAATACGTAACCACTCCCATTATGGATGAATGAATATGCATTTAGTCGCTTGACACCTAGACGGCTAAAATGCTTTAATCGCCGTAATTACCCTATTTAAATTGCTCAGGTTTGTAAGTTTTTACTCTACAAACAGGTGCAAAGGGCTAGAAGAGGTGCGTTATTCAGGTAGCGTATGTTAGGAGCGCAAACTCCAGTGAGCATACGTGAGGGGAATTAACGCCGAGAAGTAATCACTTTTGCGAGGTGTTTATTTCGGGCGACTAGGTTGAACCCTAGCGACTGTCACCAATAGCTGCTTGTAACAAGCAGCTTATTAGTTTGGTGGAGAGCTTCTGGTCTTAAATATTAAGGCCGTGCGCCCTATTATTTTAAGCCCATTCGCTCTTCGAATTATTAGTTCGAACGACGTTAATGCGGCTCCTTCCATAAAGCTTTTTAACTCTTCGAATAATACCAACTGCATTAAATTAGTTATCGCTAAAATGATCACGTTTTTAATAGAGTTGGTACAAATTATAAGTTCGTGAGAGATGATCAATAACTTCAATTTAAATGACTACTCATTGTGGACCGCGCTAGTAACGCCGTTTGATCAACACGGCGATGTTGACTACAACACGTTAACTAAACTGGTTAGCGATCAAGAAGCAGCGCATAACGGTATTTTACTACTTGGCAGTACGGGCGAAGGTTTAGCACTCACGCTAAAAGAGCAACAAGCCATTGTTGAACACGTATGCCAGCTAAAACCAGCAGTACCACTCATGGTTGCTGTGGGCGGTAGTAACTTAAAGCAACAAGTTGAGTGGGTTAACTACTGTAATACACTCCCAATTCATAGCTTTTTACTTGGCTCACCGCTTTATGCAAAGCCTGGCGCTATAGGTCAAACTCATTGGTTTGAAAGCCTACTTAATGCAAGTGTTCACCCGTGTATGCTTTATAACGTACCGGGTCGAAGTGCTGTTAGCATCCCAACGGCAACAATTCAAAACTTACAAAATAATAAAAATTTTTGGGCGTTAAAAGAAGCGAGCGGCAGCATTGCTCAGTTTGAAGCTTATCGCCAAGCTGCGCCTAATTTAGCTATTTTTAGTGGCGACGATGCGCTAATGCCTTATTTTGCTCAAGCTGGCGCAAAAGGTTTGGTGTCGGTAGCTGCAAATGCATGGCCCGCACAAACTCATGAGTTTGTTAAACGCAGCTTAAGTGGTCAACACCCTAATTTATTTGCCCAGTGGTCAAGCGCTATTAGTAGCCTATTTGCTGTCGCAAACCCTATTCCCGTAAAGGTATTGATGCATTTGCAAGGTCGCTTAAGCAGCCCGCAACTTCGTCCACCTTTAACACACCTTGAGTTAACTCAAACCGATTGCATCACAACTGCAAACAACACCATTTTATCTTGGCATTAAATACAGGTTTTTATAATGAGCTGGTTAGAACTATTAAATAATTTAGAATCGGGCGCAGTACGCGCAGCATCACAAAACGAAAGCGGCCAATGGCAAGCTAACGTAGAAGTAAAACAAGGCATTTTGGATGCCTTCAAAAATGGCACTAATACTGAGTTTGCAGGTGGTTTTGTTGATAAACATAACCTAGCTCCACAAGAGTTTAGTACTGACGATGGCGTACGTATGGTGCCGGGTGGCTCTAGTGTTCGCCGTGGTGCTTATGTTGCTAAAGGCACGATTATTATGCCACCAGCGTATGTAAACATCGGTGCATATATCGACGAAGGCACAATGGTAGATAGCCACGCATTAGTTGGCTCGTGCGCACAAGTAGGTAAAAACGTACATTTAAGTGCTGCAGTTCAGCTTGGTGGTGTACTTGAGCCAATTGGTGCAAGCCCAGTAGTTGTAGAAGACGACGCCTTTATTGGCGCTGGCTGTATTATTGTTGAAGGTGTAGTCATTAAAAAAGGCGCTGTACTTGCCCCAGGCGTGCGTTTATCAGCAACTATTCCGGTATACGACTGCGTAAACGAGCGCCAACTAGATAAAGGCGAGCCAATCCCAGAGTACGCGATTGTAATACCAGGCTCTCGCCCTGCGTCAAACGAATGGGCACGCGAGCAAGGCTTAAGCATGTCGTGTGCGTTAATAGTTAAATACCGCGACGAGAAAAGCGATGCATCGTTATTGCTTGAAGAGGTTTTACGATAATGAGCTTTTTGAGCACGCCTATCAAAACCGCTGTAAATACAATTACACAACAACTTGATACACCTTTTTTTGTTTACGACCTAGATCAACTAAACACGCATCTTGCGCGTTTAGTTGCGCAAACCGACGTAAAACTATGGTACGCGGTAAAAGCAAATCCACTGTCTAAAATTATTCAAAGCTTAGACAGCGCTGGCTTTAATTTTGACGTAGCAAGTAAAGGTGAGCTTGAGCAAGTGCTAGCACAAGGTATTAGCTCACAGCGCGTGCTCAACACAGGGCCTGCAAAAAGCCCTAAACAAATAAAACACTTTATTGAGCGCGGCGTGCGTATATTCGTGGCCGAAAGCCTCAATCAAGTACGTTGGTTAAACCAACAAGCGCAACTGCAAAATACGCAGTTACAAGTATTACTGCGAGTGCAATTACGCTGGCCTGAAGGTGAAAAAAACCCCCTGGGCGGCGACAGCCTTACGCCGTTTGGTTTGGGTTGTGATGAGTGGCAAGCACTCAATGTAACCGACTACCCTACACTTAAGTTTGACGGCTTACATATTTTTCAGTGGGGCAACATGCTTAGCACGCAAAAGCTAAGCGAATTGTGGTCACAAATGATTGCACCACTTAGCCAACTTGCCAGCGATTTAAATATTAGCCTTAAAATTCTCGATTTAGGTGGCGGCTTAGGTATTCCTTATACACAAAGCGAAACAACACTTGATTGGGATGACTTAATAGCTGCACTCGCTAAAATTAAAAATGATGCGGGCGTAGAAGAGCTATGGATGGAACTTGGTCGTTATGCCGTTGGCGAATGTGGTCATTACGCAAACCCAGTAATAGAGCGCAAACAAAACTATAATCAACAGCAAGTCATTTTAAGCGGCGGTATAAACCACTTATTACGCCCTGCTGTTACCAGCCAAGATTTTCCTGCTGCGTTACTGCGTGAATCCAGTGCTAAAACTCAAGCGGTCACTTTATACGGCCCGCTTTGTACAGCGCTTGATTGCTTAGGTGAGCATAACCTGCCAAGCGATTTAAATGAGCACGACTGGCTAGTGTTTAGTCAATGCGGTGCTTACGGCTTTACCGAAAGTATGCCGTATTTTTTATGCCACGAGCTCGCCGGCGAGTACACATTGCAAAACGGTGAACTTACCTGTGTTCGCCAAGCCGAAAATGCCAGCCACTACTTAAGGTAATAAGCATGAGTAATACAACACACATCAGCCAAGAGAACATTGTAGTAGGGGAAGTTGCAAACGGCTTACCCCTTACAATTCCGGTGTATCGTTTAAAAGGTGATGGCACAGGGCCTAGTGTTTATGTTCAGGCCAATATGCATGGCGCTGAAGTGCAAGGTAACGCAGTTATTTTTCAGCTACTTGAGCAATTAAAACACCTAAACCTTAATGGCGATATTACATTAGTGCCTTATGCAAATCCGATTGGTTGTAATCAAAAATCTGGCGAGTTTACCCTTGGCAGGTTCGATCCGATTACGGGCACTAATTGGAATCGCATGTATCACTACAATAAAAATTTAGTGGCACAGTTTGCACAAAATCATACTCAGTATGACGACGCTACATTAAAAAGTAACTTCAAACAGGCGCTTATTGACGAAGTAGACAGCAAACTTAACGGCCCTGCTTATTTACTTAATACGGGTAAACGCATTGCGCTTAACCTACAAAAGCTCGCTCATCAGGCTGATATAGTACTCGATTTGCACACAGGTCCTATTTCAAGCAAACATTTGTACTGCCCAACCTATGCAACCGACAGCGCACGTTACTTTAATATTGAACATGTACTGCTTATTCCTAGTGATTTTGACGGTGCAATGGATGAAGCTAACTTTTGCCCATGGTGGCATTTAAGTGATGCACTTAGTGGGCAAGGTCGCGAATTATCAATACCTGTAGAAGCATTTACTGTAGAGCTAGGCAGCCAAGAAAAAATAGACTTAAAAGAAGCACTAAACGATGCTAACAGCATTTTAAGTTACTTAAATCACAAAGGTGTTTTACAAAATGCACCGCATACGCCAGCTAATATCACTCGCTATGCATGTAATTTAGATGACTACTTTGCTTATTACGCCCCCATTGGCGGCATGGTTGAATACATAGCCCCGCTTGGCGGACACATTAAAGCCGGTGAGCCTATTGCCAATATTTTGCGAATGGAGCGCTACTTAAGCGAGCAACCACTGCAAACACTTACTCTCGATTGCGATGCAATTGCCATTTTGCACTTTGCCTCGGCGAGTGTTAACCAAGGCACCGAACTTTATAAGTTTTTTACTAACATATTTGAGCTTTAGCTCACCCTTCTCATTGCGTGAGAGCACATTAACTAAAATAGTTAATGTGCATTAAAAAAGCGGCCTAGGCCGCTTTTTTTCTGATCTATATTTACTTTGTATACGTACAGACCTTGTTATAAATACAAATTCAGTAAAAGTTCACCGTTACATATGTAAAAAGACGTTATAATTAAATTAACGCATACAACACAACCCGAACCCACAAGGAATTACAATGAGCTGGCGCCACTGGATCACACTTTCTGCCTTAATAAGTACAGCTACCTTCGCACAAGAAGAAGTTGCTACAAATGAGCAAGACAACGACATCGAACTTGTAAAGCAGTGTATTTTAAATGAGGTAATTGGCGGGGATGGTAAACAAACATTAGACGATCTTCGTAAAAAGTGTTCAGCTCTTGAAGAAAACAAACAACTTACCGCGCTTGATAAACGCCAAGCTCGTGAAGAAGTAGGTAAAAAAAATAGAAATGTAATTACGCCACATAAGCGTAACTATATTTTACCGCTTTCGTACGTATCACACCCAAACGATCGCCCATTTGATGGCTTTGATGCACTAACAGACGATAACGACGGTGAACCGCTCGACAACTTAGAAGCAAAATACCAGCTATCGATAAAAGTACCTCTTTACGATGATTTTTCGGATAAAGACCAAGCCATATTTTTTGGCTTTACACTGCAATCATATTGGCAGATTTATAACTCAGAAATTTCTTCTCCATTTCGTGAGACCAACTACGAACCAGAGATATTTTGGATAAATTACCTCGACCCAGAAAACGTATTATGGGGCGACGAAATGGCAATCGCATTAGGTATTTCGCATCAGTCAAATGGTCGAAGCCAACCAAACTCACGTTCGTGGAACCGTATTTATGCAGACTTTATCTGGGAAAACAGAGGCTTTGTTTTTAGCTTTAAACCTTGGTACCGAATAGCTGAGGACGAAAAAGAAGATATTTTAGAAGCTAAGGGCGATGACAACCCAGACATATACAAATACATGGGTTACTTTGAATTTAGCGGCGCGTATCGTTTTCATGACCATGAATTTAGCTTTATGACACGTAACAATTTAAATTCAGATAATCGTGGTGCAATTCAACTCGACTGGTCGTTTCCTTTATGGGGCCGCGTTCGTGGTTATGCACAATACTTTAACGGTTATGGCGAAAGCTTAATTGATTACAATGCGGATGTAGAACGTATTGGTGTAGGTATATTATTAACCGATCTGCTGTGATACTTCCCTAAGTTTTACACACAAAAAAGCCAAGCATCGCTTGGCTTTTTTGTGTTTTGAACAGCTAAACAGTTATTTTTTTACTACAAACTGTCCTTCAAATTCTGCAACCACGTTATCACCATCGTAAATAGTTACAGGCACTATGTAACTTGCTTTACCATCGGTTTCTAAATCGCTTAACTTGCCCTTACAGGTTTGTATATCAACACAACCACGTGGGTCGGTAGTAAGCGGCTTTAAGTACTTAATGTTAGCATCGGCTAATACAATATTACCTTCAAGCCCAGCTTCTTTAAGTGCTAAGTACGTAGCACCCCAACCTGTTAGCGTGGCCAAGCTATAAATAGAACCTGCAAACATGGTGTTATGTAGATTTAAGTTAGCGTCTAGGTCGGCGCTGGTTGTAAATTGCCAATCGGTATAGCTTTCTACCTTAATACCCATCGCGTCACTAATTGGAATAGACTCACGCCACGTATTTTGTAGTACTTGCGTCCAATTTGGATGACGGAACCAGCCTGGCTCAGACGGTTTTTGCTTTATCATTTTAAAGTGCTGTACATCGCCATACGCTAAATGTGCTTTTTCTTTTAGTTCGTAACCGTGGCGTTTATAAAACTCAAGCGCACGTTCGCGAGCAAATAAAACCAGTTCATCAGCATTTTGCGTCCATGCTATTTTTTCAAGCTCATGTAATAAACGACTACCAATATGCTGATTACGGTTCCCCTCTGCAACTGCCATGTAGCGCACTTGTGCTTGCTCATGATTGTTAAAGTGCAAACGTGCTACACCTAGCACTTCGCCTTCTTTATTTTTTATAAAGCGGTGCTCAGAGTCTTGTTCCATATCGTCTTGTTCAGAGCCACGAGGCTCGCCCCAAGGCGCGCGTAATACCTGCCAACGCAATTGGTAATACGCTTGCCAATCTTCGCTACTTTGTGGGGTGCTTACCTGAAACATACATACTCCTGTTGTTATATAAGCCGTAAATAAAAGTCAAAAAAAAGGCTACGGCGCTATACTAATAGTATTGGTTATCTACCAAGCTAAAAAAATAAAATAATTAAATTGATTGGCATTATTATGGCAAATACCATACTCCATCTTAAAAAAACTGCAAATACGACTTTGGTGATGCCTGTAAAATAACGTAAAAAAATAATGACAAAGGCCATTGCGCTTTAACGTTGCTAGTTTATGCTGAGAATATGACTGAAAAAATCAATTATATAAATTCACTGACGGGTTTGCTGAGCGATCAATTTATTGAAAATAGCCACAGCATTGGTCAGTTAATCTATTGGCATAAATGCAGTGGCGATCACATTCAAGTACGTGAGCACGAGCAGTTACGCTGGTTACTTATTAACGACACTCTTCAATCTGTTATTGATTTAAATAACCCGGATTTATTACTTTTTCCACACTTATTGTACCTAGATAAGCATTGGCAAGCTCTTAAGNCCGCCACAAAAAGTGTTAGAACTCGGCCTTGGCGGCGGTGCAATTCGTAATTATTTACAACACAAATACCCTAAAGCACAAATAACATCGGTTGAAAAAAACGCCGATATTATTGATTGCTATACCCAGTTTTTTTCGTCAAATAAGAATGAGCAACTGCTGTGCGCCGATGCGCAACAGATTTTAAAAAGTGTGCAAAATATTGATTGGATTATTCTAGATTTATTTAGCCAAATAGACGCGCCTCGATTTTTATTTGAAGAGGCATTTTATAAAAAAATCTACTCGGCTTTAAATAACAACGGCGTGCTATTTATTAACTTTTTATCGCAGCATGAGTCGCAATTAAAGCAACTTCAGCAGCTATTACTCGATGTATTTGGTTGTAATATTAGCCCGCAAAAAATTACGGGCTATGTAAATCATATTGTCGTGGTAACCAAAAACTTAAACAGATAAGTTAAACGTAACGGGCCCATCGTTACACAAGCTTACTTGCATATCGGCACCAAACTCACCTGTGGCTATTGTAAGCCCCAACTCTTTAGCTTGAGCTACAAAGTATTCGTAAAGCTCGTTAGCTTGGCTTGGCGTTGCCGCAGATGAAAAACTAGGGCGCATACCCTTTTTAGTATCAGCCGCTAGCGTAAATTGCGAAACAACAAGTAACTCACCTTTAATATCTTTAAGGCTTAAGTTCATTTTGTCGTTTTCGTCAGTAAAAATACGATAATTACTTACCTTGTGTAAAAGCTTATCGGCCGTTTGTTTGTCGTCGTGTTTTTCAACGCCCAGCAACAACAATATACCTTGGCTAATTTCGCCTACCACTTGGTTGTTAATTTCTACTTTGGCATGCTTTACACGTTGTATTAAACCTTGCATTTAAACTGTGTCCTTTATTGCTGGTTCATCATCTTCTAGTTCAAGCTCTGGTGTTTCTGGAATATCATTTGGGCTAATGCACGCAGTAAATTCAGCGCCAAGCAAAACAACTACCCACGACAAATACACCCATACAAACAAAATAGGAATGGTTGCTACTGCGCCATAAATAACTTCGTACGACGGAAAATGACTAATATAAAGTGCAAACCCTTTTTTGGTCAGCTCAAATAAAAGTGCCGCAAAAAAAGCGCCAGGTATTGCCGCTCTAAACGACACCCGTGTATTAGGCACTAAGGTGTAGAGCATAATAAAGCCCACCATCGAAATTCCATACGGCAATAGCTTTAACAAAAACCCGCTAAACCCAGGAATCCCCTGATCAGCAAACGACACCAAAGATACAATATAAGAGGTAACACCAATACTGGCACCGAGCAACATAGGCCCTAAGCTCAAAACCATCCAGTACACAGCAAATGAGATCATCATTGGGCGCTTTTTCTTTATGCGCCAAATTCGGTTCAATGTGGCATCTACATTACGTATTAACAGCAAGGCTATTGCAGCTAAAAAGCCAATACCTACTGCCGTCATTTGATTAGCGTTACCGGCAAAGGAGCTAATATGCTCTCTAATAACATCGGTAGAGGTGGGTACAAAATTAGTGAACAAAAAGCTCTCAATTTCCATGCGAGTAGATTCAAAGCCCGGAAAGGCTGAAAATATAGCAACACCCACCGCAATTAATGGCACTAAAGAAAGAAGTGTCACGTAAGCAAGGTAACCTGCATTAACCGTTATTTGATCGTCTATACAACGATTAAAATACTGCATCCACCAACCAGGTTGCTGGCGTATAAAGGACTTAACTTGCTGTTTGTAATGTGAGAGCTTATCATTCATACAATTGACTTGTGCTTATATAGTTTTGATTATAATAACAATCAGCGCCATAATTTACAGCACTAACGCTCGTAAACAGGAATTCAAATGAAAAAACAAACATTACTCAGTGTTTCAATGCTTGTAGTAACACTTACTTTAACTGGCTGCCAATCAGCTTATTATTCTGCGATGGAAAAAGTGGGTGTTCACAAACGCGATATTCTAATTGACCGCGTAGAAGAAACCAAAGACTCGCAACAAGAGTCACAAGAAGAATTTAAATCGGCACTAGAGCGCTTAACTACTCTAATCGATTTTAATGGTGGCGAACTACAAGACACTTACAATCAACTAAACGATGATTACGAGTCGAGCTTAAATGCCGCTAACGAAGTGTCAACTAACATCAATAAAGTAGAAGACGTGGCAGAAGCGCTATTTGATGAGTGGGGCGATGAGCTAGAGCAATACAAAAGCGCATCACTTAAGCGTGAAAGCAGCAAAAAGCTAGCCGCGACTAAGCGTCAATTTGATCAGCTATTACACTCAATGCGCAGCGCAGAGAGTAAAATGGAGCCAGTATTAACCTCGCTTCATGATAACGTTTTATACCTAAAGCATAACTTAAATGCACAAGCGGTATCGGCTATTAAAGGTGAATTCACTAACCTTAAGCGCGATATTCAATTGTTGATGAACGACATGAACAAATCGATTGCCGATTCAAACAAATTTATTGAACAAATGAATAGCGCTGGCTAATTATTTGTTACTTTAACAAGCCTGCTTAATTGCAGGCTTTTTTATGTTAAAGGCATGCTAAAAGGGATTTACAATGAAACGCTTTTTAACCGCAACAACGCTCTTATGTATATTAACGGCCTGCGGTGCACCTAATAATATTAATCGTATTACCAGCCCCGACTCAGTTGTTGTTATTAATGATAAGAACGGTCGTTATAAAAATTTATACACAGGTGAAAAAACATATCCCACTACCTGCACTGAAAACTGCTACCCAACCCACCCAGACTTACTATGCAAAACCGGCAGCGAAAACTGCCAGTACCAAGGCCAGCAAACTAAACCACAACTTAGTACCGGCTATACCGTACGCTGGCTTGGCCACGCTAGTTTTGTAATTAACACCCCAAATGGTCAAAATGTGCTGTTTGATCCGGTAAAAAATCAGTTTGATTCTCCAGTCGCACTTGGCTTTAAACTCGGCGGTGGTATTTATCGTAAAGCCGGCGCTTGGCCTAGTGAGCAAGAACTGGAAAATATTGATGCTGTAATGTATTCGCATATTCATTACGATCACTTTAATAAGGCCGACATACAAAGCATTGGCAGTAAACCTCGCTATTTAACACCACTCGGTATGGCCGACAACTTCCCTACCGGTGGTTTTAATATTAGCGAAATGCCGTGGTACTCAACAACCAACATTGACGACTTAATTATTAATGCCGTGCCAGCTCATCATTTTAGCGCTCGTGTATTGGTGCCCTTTATTTACGAAGATAACAATAAAGACTTATGGAATGGCTGGCTGCTTGAACAAAACGGCAGTACCTTATTTTTTGCAGGCGATACGGGCTACTCAAAACACTTTAAAGATATACAGCAAAAATATGGCGATATAGATGTGTGCTTAATACCAATCGCATCTTACTACAGTAAAGAAAGTGGTAAATTTTATCGTTACGTCCACACCACACCAGAGGATGCGCTCAACGCAGCACAAGAGCTTAACTGCAAAGTAATGATACCGTGGGGATACGGTAACTCAAGTTGGAAAATGGGTGACCATACTAGCCACTCTGCCTTGCTGCGCTTATTGCATATGTACAATAAAATGGATTCAAAAGTACCGCTGTATATTTTAAACGAAGGCGAAAGTATTTCACTATAACTATTTACTTAGCTGTTTTAAGATTGTTATTACATTAAGACAAATCCACAATAAAATTGAGAAATTAATGAAAAAATTAGCACTCGCCTTAAGCTTTTTATTAAGCACGCCTGCAATGGCCATTGATGTTGAACATACATCAACTCCAATTACTATTGATGGCCTATCAGAAAGTGCGTGGGATAAAGCCGCTTGGCACGATATGCCTTATTTAATGGATGGCACACTGCCATCAAACGATGCCGACTTTAAAGGGCGTTATCGCTTACTGTGGGATCAAAACTATTTATACCTACAAGCCGATATTGTGGATGACGTTTTAATAGATACACACGCCGATCCAACGTATAAATATTGGGATGACGATGCGCTTGAAGTATTTATTGATAGCGATGCATCAGGCGGAAATCATCAATTTAATCACACCGCTTTGGCATACCATATTGGCCTTGATAACCAAGCCGCCGATTACGGACCTGATAAAAAAGCCCATTTGTATACCGACCACCTAGTCAGTAACTGGAAGCGCAACACCACTGCGCCTTTTAACATTACCTGGGAAGTAGCAATAAAGCTCTACCCTAATGATTATAAAGAAGGTGCTAAAAACACCCCAATTACACTTAGCGAAAAACAAGTAATTGGCTTTATGTTAGCGTATTGCGATAACGATGGCAGTGACGTGCGCGAGCACTTTATGGGTTCGCACGAAGTACAGCCAGTAAATGGCGACAGAAACCGTGGGTTTATAGACGCAGACGTATTTGGAAAAATCACCCTGCTGCCAAAAAAGTAACCCCCCCAGAAATAAGTAGGTTGGGTTGAGCGCAGCGAAACCCAACGAAAAATACCCTACCAAAAAACATGTATGCTTTGCATTATCGGCTGTTTAAGCTGCCCCTTTTTTATTGCTTATCCTTATGCAAAAGATCTTTAAGTAAATTATTCACAAAGAGGTTAAGAGGCGCTGCGCTTTTAGAGAACAGTAAACTTGGGCCTTTCTATTACTCATCGCCTTGTTAGACTAATTAGTCAGTTGATTAATATTATATTTCTTAGTATTACCAGAGCCATCAGAGTATTTTTCAAAAATACTTAATTCATTTTCATCGACTAAAAAGGTTATTTTAGAATCATATTGGTCTGTGCGCCATCTCCCAGCATCAGAAGCCCAAATAACTCGACTCCCCTCAAACTTGCACCTATACTTCCAATTCGTGCCATCATCTTTACGAACATACGAGAGATGTGTAACATTACCTTTAATTGAATCTATTTTAACAATTGAAGGACTACGTCCCATAATCGATGCAATTGTAGCAATACAAATTTGTTGTTTCGAAAAAGCACCATTGTCAGCGCTTCCACAGGCAGACAAAGTAATAGTAATTACAATAAGTATACTTTTGATAAACTTTTTATAAATATTCATTTTTTCTCCTTGAGCAACTGGAAATATCTAGAAAAGCAAAGATATTCAGTTCTTCCTTAGCACTAGATTATGTGCAGTTAACAGTGAACTTATCAACTATAACACCTTCAGGGATTAGCCCGTTTTCGTTTGTCCGAATACTAACTTCATGCTCATCAGGATAAATGGGGGATTCCAATTCTTCTGTAACCACATCGAATTGTTCAAATAAGCTTGAATCTAATTTATAAATATATCCATTACAAGTACCATTTTTAGTAGCAAATATTTTTGCTACTTCAATGCTTTTGCTCGTAGAAACAAACGACAGCTTTTTCATATTGGAATCTATTTGATGAGCCCTTAAGCCGTTGCCTCCAGAGTATCCTGATTCATACCCTGCTCCGCACTCCACACCAACTTCACCTAGTTCAGGTATGGCCGTATTTTGTTTTCCTTTGGGGATCAACTGTCCCTTACATAAACTATCTAATTCACTTGTAACACCACGATATAGAAACATAACAATTCCTTTTTAAATAACAGTTTAGTATTTTTTAACGCATGACTTGGGCTGCATAATTTTTTTTGGACTGAGTAGATCGAGCTGATATTAACCATCTAAACTACATATATTCAATCTATAGATACTTAGTAATAATACTCTTACGCTTCGTAAAGTTGAAAATCAAGCCAATTAACATATAAATAAAAAGCCACCTTAGATGCTAATTCGTCAACCCATAGCTTGTGCTCGTTGTAATGCACGCTATCTCGTTGATAAGAAAAATTTAAACCGAACTCCTTAAGCCTTTACTCATCAAATTTCACCCACAAAAAAGCCGCTGTATTTTTCAATACAGCGGCTTTTAAAATCATTATTCTAAATTAATAGATTATGACTTAGGTCCACGACCTGCACGTTTACGTTCGTTTTCTGTAAGGTAACGCTTACGAATACGAATGTTTAGTGGAGTTACTTCAACTAGCTCGTCATCATCGATGAACTCAAGCGCTTGCTCAAGTGAGTAGTTAAGGTGTGGAGAAAGCGTTTGCGCTTCATCAGTACCAGATGCACGTACGTTAGTTAACTGCTTGCCTTTAAGGGCGTTAACTGTAAGGTCGTTATCACGGTTATGAATACCGATAACCATACCTTCGTATACTTCAACACCGTGACCGATGAATAAACGGCCGCGTTCTTGTAAGTTGAATAATGCGTTAGTAAGTGCTTTACCAGTTGCATTTGCAATCATTACGCCGTTCTTACGAACACCGATGTCGCCACCTTTGTGAGGACCGTAATGATCGAACGTATGGTACATAAGACCAGAACCCGAAGTAAGCGTCATGAAATCAGTTTGGAAACCAATTAAACCACGGCTAGGGATCATGAAATCTAAACGCATACGGCCTTTGCCATCTGGAGTCATGTTAGTAAGCTCACCTTTACGTAGGCCAACTTGTTCCATAACAGAACCCTGATGCTCGTCTTGACAGTCAATAGTAACTGTTTCAAACGGTTCTTCTAGAACGCCATCTACAGTACGTAAGATAACTTCCGGACGAGAAACTGAAAGCTCGTAACCTTCACGACGCATGTTCTCGATTAAGATACCTAGGTGTAATTCACCACGACCAGAAACACGGAAGCTATCTGGGCTACCAGTATCTTCAACGCGAAGTGCTACGTTGTGTACTAATTCTTTGTCTAAACGTTCACGGATATTACGTGACGTTACAAACTTACCTTCTTTACCACAGAAAGGTGAGTTATTTACAGAGAATGTCATTGTTACAGTTGGCTCATCAACACTTAGTGGTGGTAATGCTTCAACGTTTCCTGGGAAACAAACTGTATCAGAAATCTTAAGCTCACCAATACCTGTTACAGTTACGATGTTACCAGCGTAAGCTCTATCAGTTTCGATACGTTCAAGACCTAGGTAGCTTTGTACTGCGCCAATTTTACCATTACGTGTAGTGCCATCAGCACTGATAATAGTAACTTGTTGGTTAGGAGCAACAGAACCACGTTTAATACGACCAATACCAACTACACCAACATAAGAGTTGTAATCTAGTTGAGAAATTTGCATTTGGAAGTCACCTTCAGGATCTGCATCCGGTGGTGATACTTCGTCAACGATCATCTTGAACATAGGTTCCATGTTGTCTGATGGCTCGTCTAAATCTAGTGTTGCCCAGCCGTTGATAGCTGAAGCGTAGATTACTTTAAAATCTAACTGTTCGTCAGTTGCGCCAAGGTTGTCAAATAAATCAAAGATTTGATCCATAACCCAATCAGGACGTGAACCTGGCTTATCAATTTTATTGATAACTACGATTGGCTTTAAGCCTTGCGCGAATGCCTTTTGCGTAACGAAACGCGTTTGTGGCATTGGACCTTCTTGAGCATCAACAAGTAATAATACTGAGTCAGCCATCGAAAGTACGCGTTCAACTTCACCACCGAAATCGGCGTGTCCCGGAGTATCTACGATATTGATATGGTAGTCGTTCCAAGAGATGGCTGTGTTTTTAGCCAAAATGGTAATACCACGTTCTTTCTCAATGTCGTTTGAGTCCATCACGCGCTCTTCGTTACCGCCGCGTGTTTCTAATGTACCTGATTGCTCAAGTAGTTTGTCAACCAGAGTTGTTTTACCGTGGTCAACGTGCGCGATAATCGCTATATTTCTTAACTTTTCGATGCTCATATATTTACTCAGAGAAATTAAATTCTCAATGATCCTGCAAGATCTACGCACTCATCCACGCTTTCGCGAGATGTCCCAGCATAGGATTTAAAAGGGCGCATATTATCCCTCATTAATGACATGGATGAAAGTTTATCCAATACATATTTTAAAACTTTCTCAATACTTTTACTAAGTATCTGTTTTATATATGACAATTATATGAATTAAATTTCAATATTTTTTTGAAAAACAGTCTTTTTGACTATTTTTCCGATCTTTTTGTTACTCTTTTGCATTTAGGTTATGCTAATTTCAGCTGATTAAATTAACAACAAATTACGCTCTGTAAATTTTGCACCGAAATGGAATATTTACGCACCAACATGGTGCGTTTGTATATTCCATTTTGATGCAATGATATTTTTTTAATTTATAAACAGCCAGTTACAATAATGGCACAAAATCAGCTTAGTAAATACCAAAGCAATTATGCAGCAATAACAAAACCCAATAGTTGGAGGACACATGTCACAATCGGTTTTAGATTTTATTAAAGAAAATGACGTCAAGTTCATTGATTTACGCTTTACTGACACTAAGGGTAAAGAACAACATGTATCGATCCCTCATCACCAAGTTGATGAAGATTTTTTCGAAGACGGTAAAATGTTCGACGGTTCTTCAATTGCAGGCTGGAAAGGCATAAACGAATCAGACATGGTATTAATGCCAGTTCCTGAGTCAATCAAACTAGACCCTTTCACTGAAGAAGCGACATTAATTTTACGTTGTGACGTAGTAGAGCCTTCTACACTACAAGGCTATGAGCGCGACCCGCGTTCTGTTGCTAAGCGTGCTGAAGATTACATGCGTTCTACAGGCATTGCAGACACTGTTTTATTTGGCCCTGAGCCAGAATTTTTCGTATTTGACGATGTTAAATACAAATCAGATATGTCTGGTTCTATGTACAAAATTGATTCTAAGCAAGCTGCTTGGAACTCAGATAAAGAATATGCAGATGGCAACACTGGTCACCGTCCAGGTGTTAAAGGCGGTTACTTCCCAGTTGCTCCAGTTGATGACTTCCAAGATTGGCGTTCAGCTACGTGTCTAGTTCTAGAAGAAATGGGCCAAGTAGTAGAAGCACATCACCACGAAGTAGCAACAGCAGGTCAAAACGAAATCGCTACTCGCTTTAATACAATGGTATTAAAAGCGGATGAAATTCAAGAAATGAAATATGTTATCCATAACATGGCTCACTTATACGGTAAAACAGCAACGTTTATGCCTAAGCCAGTTGTTGGTGATAACGGTTCTGGTATGCATTGTCACCAGTCACTTGCTAAAGATGGTGTAAACCTTTTTGCTGGTGATAAGTACGGCGGTCTTTCTGAAGATGCACTTTACTACATTGGCGGCATCATCAAGCATGCTAAAGCAATTAACGCTTTTGCAAATGCGTCTACTAACTCGTACAAACGTTTAGTACCAGGTTTTGAAGCACCCGTTATGCTTGCATACTCTGCACGTAACCGTTCTGCATCAATCCGTATCCCAGTGGTTCCATCTGAAAAAGGTCGTCGTATTGAAGTACGCTTCCCGGATCCAACTGCTAACCCATACCTTGCTTTCTCAGCAATGCTTATGGCTGGCCTTGATGGTATCAAAAACAAGATCCATCCTGGCGATGCTATGGATAAAGATTTATACGACTTACCAGCTGAAGAAGCAGCAGAAATTCCAACTGTTGCAGCATCACTTGACGAAGCACTATCTGCACTTAGCGCAGACCGTGAATTCTTAACTCAAGGTGGCGTATTCACTGATGACTTAATCGATGCTTACATCGAACTTAAGTCTAAAGAAGTTGAAAAGCTTAACATGACAACTCACCCAGTTGAGTTTGAAATGTACTACAGCTGTTAATTAAGCTGTAAAAAATATGTGTGTTCTCAAGCCCGCTTTGCGGGCTTTTTTAATGGTAAAATTAGTCAATCTCCACTAAAGTTAAGTTACCGATAAAAATGCAGGGCTGCAGAGTGAATAACAAGATTTTATTACTATTAATTACTTTAGGATTAAGTAATTATGGTTATGCCGGTGAAACAAAAATATACGCTTGGAAAGATAAAAATGGCGTATTAGTGTTCTCAGACACCCCTCATAAAGGGGCCCAAGAGGTAAAGCTCACCAGCCAAGATCTTAATATGCCTGCAACAAATACTGACATTTTTGACGAGCAACCTCAGCCTCAACAAGCGGCCTTTAGTATTGCTATTTCCTCACCTGATCATAACCAGACTATTCGTGAAAATACCGGCACTGTTTATGTAACTAGCCGAATAAAACCACGCTTTGAAACTGGTTTTACTATACAACTTTTTATTGATGGTAAAGCACACGGCCCAGCCAGTGACAGCTCAACCTTTGCAATTAGAGATGTAGAACGTGGTCAGCACACACTACAATTAAAGCTTTTTAATAGTAAAAACCAAGTTATTGCTACAAGCGAACCCTGCATATTTTTTATGCACCGAAAAGGGCTAAACCTAGGTAACTAAATTGGGGCATTACTAAACGTGCAGCAGTGTATTTAACCATATAACTTGCTTGCAAACATCCACGCACTAAAATGGTGCAGCTATGATTAATAATAAAAACTTTAGCCCTGAGCTACTCGATGCCATTTGGCAAAATCAAACAACCGCTATCATGCTACTTGATAAAAACTTCACCGTTGTATATGCCAACACCAGTACCAGCGAGCTGCTTGGCCTTGGTAATAAGCGCTTGTTAGAACAACCGTTTGATAGCCTTTTTAACTACCATTCAATCGATTTACAGCGTATAGAACAATACTCATTAGTTGAAGGCGTAGATTGCCAGCAGCATAGAGCTGACGTGGTTTTTAGCGATTCTCGCCATGCAAAAGTAGNTGGCTCGCTTTATATTTTATTTGAGTGGCGCCAAACCGATGACGAAATTAAGCACGACCAAGCGTCTAATCAAATGCATCAATATCAAGCTGCCCGAAACCTAATTAGAGGCTTAGCTCACGAAATTAAAAATCCTTTAGGTGGAATTCGCGGAGCGGCGCAGTTATTGCAGTATGAGGTTGATCAACAAGAAAGAGATCAATGTGCTGAGCTCATCATTGAGCAAGCCGACCGATTACGCGAACTAGTAGATAGGCTTTTGGGGCCCAATCAACTTCCGCAAAAATCGTATGGCAATATACATCAATCACTTGAATCAGTTGCAAGGCTAAGTACGTTAGATAATTGTTCTAACATTAGCTTAGTTAAAGATTACGACCCAAGTATTCCTGATGTATACATTGATCAAGGCAAAATTCAGCAAGTGGTATTAAACATTGTTCGAAATGCCCAACAGGCGCTTGTAGATGGCGGTGAAATAACAATAAAAACCCGCATTAATCATCAGCATCGTCGCCCAGGTAAAGCACCTAAAAAAGCCTTGTTGATCCAAATATCTGATAACGGACCAGGTATTGATCCCAGTGTACGCGAAACACTGTTCTACCCTATGATCACCAATAAAGAAGGTGGCTCTGGGTTAGGACTCTCAATAGCGCAAACACTGATAGATCAACATGATGGCTATATAGAATGTGATAGCTGGCCTGGACATACTGAATTTAATATCTATCTGCCCTTTGCAGATTAATGTTTGGAGTTTGCATGAAAACAGTTTGGCTTGTAGATGATGATGCTTCTATTCGATTTGTACTTGAAAAAGCACTAACCCGTGCAGGGTTTAACACAGAGAGCTTTGCTAATGCGCAAGATGTACTAAGCGCCCTAAAGTTTAGCCAACCTACTGTTTTAGTTTCTGACGTACGAATGCCTGGTATGGATGGTATGGCGTTGCTTGAACTTATTGCAGAGCAAAACCCTGGGCTGCCGGTTATTATAATGACTGCGCACTCAGATTTAGACTCAGCTGTAAATGCATTCCAAAAAGGTGCTTTTGAATACCTAGCTAAGCCGTTTGATTTAAACGAAGCAGTGGCGCTGGTCGAAAGCGCATGCAGAGCAAACTCCACTAAAAAAACTAAACGCAAGCAAGCTCCACCAAAAAGTGCCCACATAATTGGTGAAGCGCCCGCAATGCAAGAAGTGTTTAGAGCGATAGGTAAACTATCGGCCTCTAGCATGAGCGTATTAATAAATGGTGAATCTGGAACAGGTAAAGAACTTGTCGCCAGTGCGCTACACAATCATAGCCCACGTAAAGAAAACCAATTTATTGCACTTAACATGGCAGCCATTCCAAAAGAGCTTGTTGAGTCAGAGTTATTTGGCCACGAAAAAGGCGCATTTACGGGCGCCGACAGCGTGCGTAAAGGCCGTTTTGAGCAANAAGCCAATGGCGGCACACTATTTTTAGATGAAATTGGTGATATGCCACTTGATGTACAAACACGTTTATTACGCGTTCTTGCCGATGGTGAGTTTTATCGCGTTGGTGGCCATCAAAGTATAAAAGTAGATGTGCGTATTATTGCGGCTACGCACCAAAACCTTGAAGATTTAGTTAAACAGGGCAAGTTTAGGGATGATTTATTTCATCGTCTTAATGTTGTGCGCCTACGTTTACCTGCTCTTCGAGAGCGTACTGAAGATATAGAAAGCTTATCGCAACACTTTTTACATAAAAGCGCTAAAGAGCTACAAGTAGAAAGCAAAGTGCTGAGCCCTAAGGCAACTGAGCAATTACGCTTATTTAATTGGCCAGGCAATGTACGCCAATTAGAAAACACCTGTCGCTGGCTTACTGTAATGGCACCGGGTGAGCTTGTAAGCGAGCAAGACTTACCGCCGGAAATTCTAGATGCTTCGCCAACCCAGGAAGAAGGTGATTGGCTAGATGCGTTTCAGCAATGGCTTAATCAAGAGCTTAAACAAGGCAAAGAAAATATTTGGCCTGACATTCAAGCCCAGCTAGAAACTCGCTTAATTAAAACCGCACTGGCTAATTGTTCTGGTCATAAGCAAGATGCTGCTATAAAAATTGGTTGGGGACGCAACACGTTGACCCGAAAATTAAAAGAGCGCAATATTAGCTGATTAAACGCTTTTAACACATTTGGTTATTGATGAAGCTAATCGAACATATTCCATTATTCAAACAAATGGAAATTATAAACAGGCTGCACTTTTTTAAAGAATTTACGCTCAGCGAGCGCCAAGTCTTATTAGAGTCGTTCGGCCTGTTGTATTTAGTAAGCCAGCATCAATTTTTATTTAAGCAATACGATAACGACAAACGTTTGTACATTGTACTTAGCGGCGCGTTATTGGTATTTAAACATAATCATTTGCTAGAACTTGGCACTATAGAGCCCGGTGAATTTATAGGTGAAGGTGCCTTTATAAATAACCGAGAGCGTAGTACCAGTGCTCGCGCTAAAACCGACAGTATAGTCCTCGCTATTACCCCTGAAGCACTCACTCGTTTACCTAATGTTATCCGCGAAAAAATTAAAGACCGAATTATAGAAGGTATGAGTCTGCGCATTGCCAAACTAAGCGAGCATATAGAAACTCACGGTTAACTCTATCACTCAGTCCATATAAACAATTTGTAGCGAGCAATTAAGCCAATCTGGTTTGTTTAAATATGCATTGTAAATAAAAGTATCTGACGGCTTTTGACCAAAGGGTGTGCTTATTTTAGGCGTAGTATGCGTGTACGATTGCGATGTGTTTTGATAATGAATAACCAAGTAGGGTTCAAAAAGCTCCCAATCCAACATCACTTTAACACCCGTTGGTAATGTAAATTGCGTCTTTTTTTCGTCAAATGAAACGCGCATATTATTATATTTATCGTTTAAGCAGCCCGTTGTAAGCATAATACTTGGCATACTTGGCATACTTAGCTCGGTACTTTGTGAAGCTGAACGTAAATAAAAACCTATATTGCCATTAGTATAATGATGATTCTCTGCTTTACTGTAAATAATGTCAGGTTCAAACCCCATACTTTGCATTATTAGCGTTAACTGCTCTAACTGCCCGCTATTAAAGTCTTTATAAGAGACAACTAACGTCGCATTTTTATATGCTTTTGGTACTACGATATTTTGGTATTGATAAGGTAGAGTTTGAGCAGCCAGTTTAGTTTCTAGCTGCTGCTTTTGATTTGTACTCAGTGCTTGCGTGTAAACATACACAGTGGGTTGCTGGCACGCACTTAATAAAATGACTAAGCACGCTAAAAGTATATTTTTCATCATCAACCTCAAATAGATTACACTTGTAGTCTATTTGATTTTTGATAAATAGCAAATCAGTTAGTTTGGCTATCTAACCAAGCATCAACACTTTTGCGAGTATATAAAACGTCTTTAAATAAACGATGTCGTTCAAACTCGAGTTTTGTTTTTCTCGTGGCATCACCACTGACTAAACGGCTATGGGTATCATTGAACTTTGAAATTACAGAAAAACCGCGCTCATCTTGATCAGCTTGCTTTTTTACAGAATTAGCAAGGTGCTCTCTAACATCATCAGCAGTTAACATACCTGAATTGTCTAATCCCATTAGCTCTTTTTTCATTGCCAATCTTACGCCCATTTTCTACTCCATTTAATGAAAACTATTTAATCCGCCAAAGTTTTAGCAATTAGCAGGCCATACGTAAAATTAACTGCTGCAAAGGTTACTCTTCAATTGCTTCAGTTTTTTTAAAGACAGATAAAATACATAAAAAATTTCATAGCTATTTAAGTATTACAATTAGCGAAAGTCACTTGCTTTGGTGCAAAAGTAGCTGCAAGCCTTTATACTACAGCTTGTGCGTTACCCCACCGAGAGCAAATATGAACGAAGAATACATAGAAATAGAATTAGAAGAAGAGCCGATTGAGCTCTGTAAATTATTAAAAGTACTAAACTTAGTTGAAGGTGGCGGCCAAGCTAAAAACCTAATTACCGAAGGCTATGTGGGTGTTAACCATGAAATTTGTACAATAAAGCGGAAAAAATTATACAGTGGCGATGTATTAGAATTTGATGGTGAATTTTTTAAACTTGCGCTAAGTGAAGATGCAACCCCTGCAGAAAAACCTGCGGTACAAACTCAAGCAGAGTCAAAGCAAGCTGCACCACAACCAACAAATCAGCCAGCTAAAGCTAAGCGCAAGCGCACTAAAAAGCCTAAAGTGGATGATAAAACAGGTCGTCGACCTATTTCATTTGGTTAAGCATTTAAAAGCCCTCTTTTTATATAAAAGGTCAACTTGTATAGTTGGCCTTTTTACTCTTTAATAACCTAGTTAATAATAATAAAAACAAGGTTATACAATGTCTGTTAAAACACCTAAAAATTGGTTTAAGCCCGTTGTATGGGCGGCACTCGTATGGAACTTACTTGGCGTTATTGCATTTGCTATGCACATGATGATGACACCCGAAATGATAAGTAAACTTCCACTAGATCAACAAGCTGCCTACTCTAACGTTCCTATTTGGTCAACCCTTGCATTTGCTATAGCTGTATTTGGAAGCACTTTTGGTTGTCTGTTTTTACTTGCTAAAAACGCGCTGGCAACACCTACTTTTGCGCTATCGCTCGGCGCTATTTTAATTCAGCAATATTATAATTTTGTGGTCATAAACAGTATTGAGCTACTTGGTGCAAGTGCTGTATTTATGCCTATATTTGTAATCGTTATTGCCATAGCTTTACTTTGTTTGAGTATTAAGGGTAAGCAACAAGGTTGGTTACAGTAATTGATAAGGGTCGAAATAACTTTTGACCCTACCTCTTTCAAATCATCTCTTGAAATTAAACTTTTCAGCATCATCTCTACTATATTAACTGTACAAAATTCATTCTCTAAACACGATTTTTTACACTGGTATGTACTTTGCAACTCGAACACTACAGAGGTCACTCTTCAAAATATTTTTCTAATTCATAAAGGGGCAAATAATGAATAATAGTTTCGATACCCAACATCAGCTCACAATAAATGGTGAGCAATATCATATTCATTCTCTAAAAGGACTTGGCGACAAAGCGAAACGACTGCCCTTTTCCTTAAAAGTATTACTTGAAAACCTTCTTCGTAACGAAGATGGCGCAAATATAAAAGAACAAGATATTCAAGCTCTCCTTAATTGGGATCCTCAAGCAAAGCCTGCATCTGAAGTTGCCTTTACTCCCGCCCGTGTTGTTATGCAAGATTTTACCGGTGTACCCGCTATTGTAGATTTAGCCGCGATGCGTGACGCAATGGAAAAACTAGGTGGAGATCCCGCAAAAATAAACCCGTTATCACCTGCTGAACTTGTTATTGACCATTCGGTACAAGTAGATGGCTACGGAAATGATGGTGCATTTGATTTAAATGCAAAACTTGAATACGACCGAAATAAAGAACGTTATGAATTTTTACGCTGGGGACAAACCGCTTTTGATAATTTAAAAGTAGTGCCACCAGCAACCGGTATTGTCCACCAAGTAAACCTAGAATACTTAGCGCGCGTTGTTTTTAATGAAGACCGCGATGGCAAAAAGTTCGTTTATCCAGATACACTCGTAGGTACCGACTCTCACACAACCATGATAAATGGCTTAGGTGTACTTGGTTGGGGTGTAGGCGGCATTGAAGCCGAAGCAGCTATGTTGGGTCAACCAATTAGTTTACTGATCCCACAAGTAGTGGGTATGAAGCTAAGCGGCCGCTTACCTGAAGGCACGACCGCAACCGATTTAGTATTAACAGTAACCGAGATACTGCGTAACCATGGCGTAGTGGGTAAATTTGTAGAGTTTTATGGTGACGGCCTTGCCGACTTACCACTTGCCGATAGAGCAACCATAGCGAATATGGCACCAGAATACGGCGCTACGTGTGGTATTTTCCCGATTGATGATGAAACCATTAACTACCTTCGCTTAACAAACCGCGACGAAAGTCACCTAAAGGTAATTGAGGATTACGCAAAACACCAAGGTTTATGGCGTAACGATGGCGACGAAGCTAGCTATACCGATACACTCGAGCTTAAATTGGGTGATGTTGTACCAAGCCTTGCAGGCCCTAAACGACCACAGGATAGAATTTCCCTAAACAAGGCTGGTGAAGTGATTAGCCAGCATTTAAAAAACTTTCAAGATGAACGTATGGCTCGTCGTGATAATAGCGATGAAGAACAAGCTCGTATCGAAGGCGAAGGTCCAACAACAAACCCAGATGAACCAGTTAATGAAGCGCAGTTTATGGGCGCCGCTAAAGTTAAATTTAAAGGACAAGAGTTTGAGCTAAACGATGGTGCTTGCGTTATTGCCGCGATTACCAGCTGTACTAACACCTCTAATCCGAGTGTAATTTTAGCTGCTGGTTTGGTTGCTAAAAAAGCAAAGCAGTTAGGAATTAATGTAAAACCTTGGGTTAAAACATCACTTGCTCCAGGTTCTAAAGTTGTTACCGACTACCTAGAAAAAGCCGGCTTAATGGACGACTTAGAAAGCTTAGGCTTTAACTTAGTTGGCTATGGTTGTACTACCTGTATTGGTAACTCAGGCCCACTAGCGACTGAAATATCAGATGCGATTCAAAAGCATAAATTAGTGGTTAGCTCTATTTTATCGGGTAACCGTAACTTTGAAGGGCGTATTCACCAAGATGTTAAAATGAACTTTTTAGCATCCCCTCCGCTTGTTGTTGCTTACGCCATTGCGGGCAGAACCGATATTGACGTATACAACGAACCCCTTGCTCAAGATGCTAACGGTAACGATATTTACCTTAAAAATATTTGGCCGAGCGTTAAAGAAGTAAGTGACCTAGTTAAAGAAACAGTAACTAAAGAAATGTTCGAAAAAAGCTACGCTAACGTTTACGAAGGCGATAGCCGTTGGCAGCAAATTAAAATACCAGATGGCAAACTTTACGATTGGGATGACGCATCTACCTACATTAAAAAAGCACCATTTTTTGATGGTATGAAAGTAGAACCACCGGGCATTCCTACTATTGAGGGTGCACGTTGTTTAGCTAAGCTTGGGGATTCAGTAACCACTGACCATATTTCTCCTGCGGGCGCTATTAAAGCAGATGCACCAGCAGGTTTATACTTGCAAGAAAATGGCGTAGATAAAGCGCAGT
The DNA here is from genome assembly GCF_000498075.1 of Pseudoalteromonas sp. TAB23. NCBI lineage: Bacteria > Pseudomonadati > Pseudomonadota > Gammaproteobacteria > Alteromonadales > Pseudoalteromonadaceae > Pseudoalteromonas > Pseudoalteromonas sp. TAB23. Next base: position 11,590 of record NZ_AUTP01000165.1, on the reverse strand, counting down.
TTAACTCGTACGGTTCACGCCGTGGTAATCACGAAGTAATGATGCGTGGCACGTTTGCTAATGTTCGTCTTAAAAACTTACTAGCACCAGGTACTGAAGGCGGCGTAACACGTACTCAGCCTGGCGATACGCTAGAGAGCATTTATGATGCAGCAATGGAGTATCAAAAAAATAATACGCCACTCATTATTTTAGCGGGTAAGGAATACGGTACGGGTTCATCTCGTGACTGGGCGGCCAAAGGCTCACTTTTACTAGGCGTTAAAGCGGTTGTAGCACAAAGCTATGAGCGAATTCATCGCTCTAACTTAATTGGTATGGGTGTATTACCGCTGCAATTTAAAGAAAGTGAAAGCTACGAGTCTCATGGGTTAACAGGGCAAGAACAATTTGATATTGATGGCCTGTACGATAAAACCGATGAAGTAACCGTTATTGCTACAAATGCCGAAGGTAAAAAAGTAACCTTGAGTGCTGATGTACGTATTGATACCCCTAAAGAGTGGGATTACTACAAACACGGCGGTATTTTACAATATGTACTGCGTAATATGCTCGACTAACAAAGACAGTAGTTAATACATAAAAAAGCCCAGCTTAATAATAAGCTGGGCTTTTTTATGTGTGCTGTTTGTTGTCTTAAATCAATGCTAAGCATTTAAAGCGTGCCTACACTAGGCATTACTCTTAGTGAGGTAACTATGTCGCAAACAATGATAATTAGGCTGCTTAAAACATCAATAGTGCTTGGGTTGTGCCTCATTGTGACTGGCCACACTTTAATTGTGTCGAGTTACTTCACTGTTAATCATGGTATTAAAGGAATAATTATAGCCGCGGCATGCATTGCTGTAGGTGTACTGCTGTCGCTTCCCACTAAAATATATTTAACCGTATTATTGATGGAAGCCGAAAAACGTTATTTAAAAAACCATAAAAGCACGCACTCTAAATAATTAGAGTGCACTTAAATTATTAATTTCTTTATTACGTTTTTCTAGTTTGTCTTTTACATTTTCGGCATCATTAAATAGCTTTTTAACAGAGTCTGGGTTCAAAATACTGATCCCCTCTGGTGCAGCCGACATTGTATTTGTACTTGGAGAGGTATTTAAAATAGACGTGTCTTCTGCTGCAATAACAGTAATATCTTTAGGATCGAGTTTTACTTCAATACTTTTTGCATGCGGGTTAGGTGTATCAGAAAAGTGCCATTGGCCTGTTTCATCTTGCCACTTAAAAATTTTGCTGCTTGAGGTAGTACTTTCAGGCATTGGTTCATCAGAAATACTGCTCGCAATTTTATCGCCAGCTTGCTTAACGCCCTGCACTGCTTGGTCCAAAGTGTTGCTAGATAGCGCAACCATTTTTTCTTTAATTTGCTGAGATTCACTGCTAATTGATGATGCAGAAAGCCATGTTTGACCATCAGGCTTTTTTAAATAAAACAAAGAGATAACTGCAATAGCCATGATTGATATAGCTAAGTAGGTAAAGTATTTCATAGCGTTCCTGCTTTAATTAATCCTTTATTGCCCTGAGTCTAATAAAAAATACTTAATTAGGCAATTTTTTGTACCCTAATAAAAAAATAAAAACGCAGCCGAAGCTGCGTTTTTATTTGCAATTTAACTACACCGTAGTCGCGTTAAATACCGTCACCATCCATGTGTAGTCCACATTCTCGGTTTAAACCAAAAAAGCGAGTTTCTTCCTCAGTCATTCCTGGTTCTAACTTACGTGTTGTATGTACGTCTCCCATAGACACATAACCTTGCTCCCATAATGGGTGGTAAGGTAAATCGTGCTTAGTAAGATACTGATACACGTCGCGGTTAGACCATTCAATAATCGGGTACACTTTGACGGTACCACGGCTAATTTCTACAAATTGCTTATCAGCACGTGTAGATGATTGATCGCGGCGCAGACCACTAAACCAAGTGCCCGCTTCTATTTCTTTTAACGCGCGGGTCATCGGCTCTACTTTATTAAGCTGATTATATTGCTTAATGCCGTCTTCGCCTTTCTCCCATAGTTTACCGAATTTAGCCTCTTGCCATGCTGGGCTAAGCGGCGCTCTATACACCTTTAAGTTAAGTGATAAACGCTCACTCATTTGCTCAATAAACTGATACGTTTCAGGAAACAAATAGCCTGTATCGGTTAATACAACGGGAATATCTGGACGTTGTGAGGTCATTAAATGCAGCATTACTGCCGCTTGAATACCAAAGCTAGATGATAAAAAAGCCGTATTAGGCAAGTTATCAAGCGCCCATGCAACACGCTGTTCTGCGCTCATATTCGCTAGTAAACCATTAGCATCAGCTAACATAGCCGCCTGGCTTTGTTTATCTAGCTGTAAAATGTTTTTAAATTCACTCATGGTAAATTCCAAACCTCACTAGCGCCAAAGCGCTGGTATTTAATTAAGCGTGAAAATCGGTTACTGATACTTTTACTTCAGCAACAATGCCTTTGCGTATAACAAAGTCACCAAAACACTCACCGTCATTGCGCTCGCTTGCCCATTGGCCAATGAGCTTATCGAATGCTTCTAGGTAAACGTCTTCGCCTACGTTCTCAAGGTACAATTTAGGAATACGTGTGCCTTCTAAATTACCACCTAAGTAAACGTTGTACTTACCAGGACCTTTACCTACTAAACCAGCTTCTGCAAGCATTGCGCGGCCACAGCCGTTCGGGCAACCTACAACGCGCATAATAATGCTGTCATCGGGTATACCGTGCTTTGCAAGTAATGCTTCCGTTTTTTCTACTAGGCTTGGTAAGTAACGCTCTGCTTCGGCCATTGCAAGTGGGCACGTTGGCAGTGAAACACACGCCATAGAATTTTTACGCTGCTGCGAATCTGTGTCATCAATTAAGCCATGGCTACGTGCAATTTCTTCAATTACGGCTTTTTGATCTGCAGGTACGCCAGCAATAATTAAGTTTTGGTTTGCCGTCATACGCATGTCACCTTGGTGAACTTCTGCGATTTTACGACAACCAGTTTTAAGCGGTTTGCCTGGGTAGTCTAAAATACGACCACTTTGAATAAATAGCGTTAAGTGGTGCTTACCATCAATGCCTTCAACCCAACCAATGCGGTCGCCACGATGAGTAAACTCAAACGGACGGCTTGGTGCAAACGTAACGCCTGAGCGTTTTTCTACTTCTGCTTTAAATACATCAACACCAACACGGTCTAATGTGTATTTAGTTTTTGCATTTTTACGGTTTGAACGATTACCCCAATCGCGCTGCACAGATACAACATGCTCTGCAATTTTTAAGGTATCTTCTAGCGCGATAAAGCCAAAGTCATCAGCCTTACGCGGATACGTTGCTGTATCGCCGTGCGTCATGGCAAGGCCACCGCCCACTAATACGTTAAAACCAACTAGCTTGCCGTTATCAGCAATTGCCACAAAGTTTAAATCGTTAGCGTGCACATCAACTTCGTTGTTAGGTGGAATAGTCACCGTGGTTTTAAACTTACGCGGTAAGTAGTTAGATCCTAAAATTGGCTCTTCTGTGGTTTCTGCTTTTTCGCCATTTAACCAAATTTCGGCATACGCTTTCGTTTTTGGTAATAAGTGTTCAGAAATTTTTGCAGCCCAATCGTAAGCTTCTTGATGTAACTCAGACTCAACGGGGTTAGTAGTACAAAGTACATTACGGTTAACGTCACCTGCTGTAGCAATAGAGTCTATGCCTACGCTATCAAGCATTTGGTGCATGCCTTTAATATTTGGCTTTAACACTCCATGAAACTGAAATGTTTGACGCGTAGTTAAACGAATACTGCCGTAGCTTGTTTTGTCATCTGCAAACTTGTCGATTGCTAACCACTGCTCTGGCTTAATAATACCGCCAGGCATACGTGCACGTAACATTACATTATGTAGCGGCTCTAGCTTTTGCTTAGCGCGCTCACCACGTATATCGCGGTCATCTTGCTGATACATGCCATGAAAACGAATTAGCTGAAAGTTATCGGCTGTAAAGCCACCGGTAATTTCGTCTGTTAAATCTTTTTCTATGGTGCCACGTAAAAAGTTACTTTCTCTTTTCAAACGTTCGTTATCAGAAAGTTTTACGTTTTTATCTTGTTCGCTCATTTTAAATCCTAAATTTGTTACAGTGACGGCTGCTAGCTGTTAAATAAAATAAGAAACGTGATTAATACACGTCTTTCTGATAGCGGTTTGCGCTACGCAAATCTTTTAAATATTGCTCTGCGTCTTCATTGCTCTTGCCTGTGTTTTCTTTAACAATATCAAGCAAGGCGTTGTGTACATCTTTTGCCATGCGATTTGCATCGCCACAAATATAAAAGTGAGCGCCAGCTTCTAACCATTCAAACACGTCTTTACTGTTACTGCGTAACTTATCTTGCACATATACTTTTTCTGCTTGGTCACGGCTAAATGCAACATCTACTTTGTTAAGTAAACCCGATTTTAAATAACCCTGTATTTCTACTTGGTATAAAAAGTCTTGAGTGAAATGTGGGTTACCAAAAAACAACCAGTTTTTGCCTTGCGCTTCACGCGAATCACGTTCTTGTAAAAATGCACGAAACGGCGCAATACCCGTACCAGGACCAACCATAATCACAGGTGTATCATCGTTAGTTGGTAGGCGGAAATTGTCGTTGTGTTCGCTAAATACTTTAACTTTACAACCTTCTTCTGCACGACGAGTTAAGTAACCAGTACAACCACCTAAATGCTCGCTATCAAATGCATCAAATTGCACTAGACCTAGTGTTAAATGTACTTCGTCTTCAACCTCAGCTTGGCTAGATGCAATTGAGTACAAACGAGCTTGTAGTTTACGTAGGCAGTCTACTAATGTTTGCGCATCAATTTTTGCAGGGTTTTGGCGAATTACATCAAATATTTGGCGAGGTTCAATATACGCACGCATTGCGGCTTTATCTTCTACAAGCTTTAATAATTCAGGCGTACCAGTTGCTATTGCGTATTTTTCTACAAAACCTGGGTATGACTGAGTCAGCTCTAGTTTTTCAATAAGTGCGCCGCGTACGCTTAGCTCTTCATCACCTACTTTTACAATGCTTGTTGCATCTATTTGAGTAAGTGTAAGTACTTCATCAACTAATACATCATCATTTAAAAAGTACACACCTAATGAATCACCAGGTGTGTAAGTAATGTCTGAACCTTCAAGCGAAATTTCAACGTGGCGTACATCTTTAGTTGAGTCGCGACCGGTAATTTTTTGAACTGTTAATAGCTCTGCTTCAAATGGATTTTGCTTTGTGTATTGGCTTGAAGCGGTCGTTGGTGCGCCAAATGGCATTGATACAACTTGACCACCAGCGGCTTCTTGCTGCGCTTTTAAATCAGGTTCAAATGCATCTACTGCACCGGCAATCCATGTTGCAGCTTCATCTTCGTAATCTACATCTAAATCAGCACGTTGATATATGGTTTGCGCACCGAGTTTATTTAAACGCTCTTCAAAATCTTTTGCTGTTTGGCAGAAAAACTCATAGCTAGAATCACCTAAGCCAATAACCGCTATTTTTACATCGTCTAGTTTTGGCGCTTTTTTAGTGGCTAAAAATTCGTGAAGTGTTTCTGCGTCTTCTGGTGGCTCACCTTCGCCGTAAGTAGATACAACGATAGTTAAAAACTTTTCTTTTTTCAGGGCTGTTGGTTTGTAATCTGACATGCTAACAAGCTTAACTGCTAAGCCTCGCGACTCAGCCTGCTCTTTCATTTTGGTAGCTACACCTTTTGCGTTACCTGTTTGAGAACCATATAAAATAGTTAGCGCTGCTGCATCACCCGCAGCCGGTACGCCTGCCGTAGGGGCACCTAACGCAGCCGAATTAGCATTTGCAGCTAAGTAACCACTTACCCATGCTTGTTGAATTGGATTAAGTTCAGCCACTAAACCTTGCAGCTTTTGTACTTGATCTTGCGATAGCGGGCTTGCCGCAGCATTTAGTTGACCTAACAACATGAATCGATTCCCCATAACCCTGAAAATTAAACACAACACACTTTGTGTATTGTTAAAAATGAGTTTTACCTCATCCAGAGCGTATCTGTTGAGGTTTTCTAAGTATGTAGGATAACGGGCTCTGCATAGATAAAAAAAGAATAGAATCTGCTTTGATATTCCATTTAGTTATTAATTTATAAAAATACCTTCAAAAACAGATTAAAGGGCAATTATTGCCTTTTACAGTACTTTAAATTAACAATTTTGTAACCTAACTAATGTAGGGTATATTCCTCATTCAAAATAAAAATAGGAACAACTATGTTACACGGGAAATATAAAAATAAACTACTTAGTACCGCATTGTTACTTGGCTCATTACCTGTAATGGCCAATGTAGCTAATGGCGGATTTGAACAATGGTCAGGTAATACACCTGATGCATGGACTACGATAGATAGCGGAATTGCTTTATCTCGCTCAACCAGCACAGTTAAAAGTGGCAGTAGCTCTGCTGCTGTAAATGTAACTACAGGGTCGCAAAGTAACACTGATTTACTACAACAAGTTGCTGTAGAAGCAGGTAAAACCTATAACTTTTCGGCTGATGTTTACCACACCGAAGGTAAAATTAAAGCTCGCTTGTATGTAGATGGTTATCAAGGCTATTCAAATCAAGCACAAACTAACCAATGGCAAACAGTTAGCCATAGCTATACAGCAAATAGTGATAAAACAATTAGCGTAGGGCTTAGGTTTTATGATGTAAGTGGGTTTGATGGCAGCGAAACCGTATACGTAGATAACTTTTTACCAAACGGTGATGGCAGCGCATCAACAAGCTGTACCGACAATAGCCTTATCTTAACGCTTAGTACCGATAATTACGGTAGCGAAACTAGCTGGGCCGTTAATAACAATCAAGGTAGCGCTGTTGCTAACGGCAGTGGTTACGCATCAAACACTCAGTATGATGAGCAAATATGCCTAACTGATGGAACTTACACACTTGTTATTAACGACAGCTACGGCGATGGCATGTGTTGTTCAACAGGTAATGGCAGTTATGCGCTTAAGCAAGGCTCTACCACACTTGCTAGCGGTGCAAGTTTTAATAATACAGACAGCACGGCATTTACTTTAGGTAGTGGCTCTGGTGATGGCGGCGGNACCCAACACCCACTGGCTACTATGTTACAGCTCAAGGGCTATCGGGCTATTCACTAAAAACTGAGCTTTATAATATTATTAAAGATCATAATGCACAGGGTTACTCGGCTATTTGGAATTTTTACGATTCATCTGCACGTGATACATACTTTGAAAACGATAACAGCATTTTAGATATGTATAGCGAAAAACCAAACGGCTCAGATAGCTACAATTATGCTGCGGTGAGCGATCAATGTGGTAACTATAGTGGAGAAGGCGGCTGTTACAACCGTGAGCATTCATTTCCTAAAAGCTGGTTTGGCGGCACTATTGAGCCAATGAACTCAGATGTGCATCATATTTACGCAACCGACGGTTATGTAAACTCAAAACGTAGTAACTTCCCATTTGGTGAAGTAGCAAGCGCTTCATTTACATCAACTAACGGAAGTAAATTAGGTTCTGCCGCAAATTCATTAAATTACTCAGGTACTGTATTTGAGCCAATTGACGAATTTAAAGGTGACTTTGCTCGCGCTTATTTTTACATGGCAACGCGCTACGAAAATGTAATAGGCACTTGGCAAACCAAAACGACCTCAAGTAATGCTGTACTTAATGGTTCAAGCAACCAAGTATTCGAGAACTGGGTTGTAGCCATGCTGCTTAACTGGCATAACAGCGATCCTGTAAGCCAAATGGAACTTGACCGTAACCAAGCAGCGTTTGAATTTCAAGGTAATCGTAACCCGTATATCGACCACCCTGAATTTGTAGAAATGATTTGGTAAAAGTTAGCAGTTAAAACAAAAGCCTTTGCAAATGCAAAGGCTTTACCTTTTAGCGTGTAATATTTTTTAAAAATATGATGGTTTAAGCTAATTATAATAAACAGTTACGATAAGTGATTTTTCAGCTCTGTTTTTCATCAACGTTAAAAGTGAATGATGAAAATCTTGAAATATCACCTCACCCCATATTCGCGAATAAACACCAAAATTTGTATTATCTTGCACGGTCGTTTTTAACGTTAAAATCGTATTGCCGCTTTTATCTTCACTTAACTCATATCCACCGTAAAGAGGTGAAAAGTATTCACCGCCTAGTTTTACGTGTTTATCGAGTGCGTCATCGGGGATAGCATCTGGGTCTATATCAAATCTATAATGCATCTGTTTATTTGGTTGCCAGTCGGTTATTACTTCTTTAAACACAACGCCTTTGTGCCAAGTACTTGTGCGAACAGCGCCTATACCGCTAGCATTCATACTTGCCTTTAATGGCTTTGGTACACCAATTAATTGAGTGAGTGAAAAAGGCACTTCCTGTGGTTTTATGTCACTCACATTAGCTAACTGCTGCCACACAACATTGATGGGCGCGTTAATAACTATTGAATTTGTTACTTCGTATGTTTTTGATAAATGTAAAAAGTTAACTTCAATAGGTGAGAGCAATATAGGTAATAACGCGATTGATAATAAAGAACTATTCGCTTTTTTTATTTTACGTTTTCTAACAAAGCCCGCAAGTAACCCACCAATGCTGGCAAAAAACATAAAAGCAGGCAAAGCCATTGCCACACAAATGCTCCCTTCAAGCAAAGTAATTACACTTACAAATAAAAAAACAAAAATAGGCTGCCAAGCAATCGTGATCATTTGCCTTTTAGTTAATGTTTCTGTGCTTTTAAATTCAAAATGAACACGAATATAACCAATTGCAACGGGCACTAAAAACATAAATGATATAGAGACTAAGCTACCTAAATTGTAAGCATTGACTAGCTCTACAAACAGCCGCATAAATATGCCGTAAAGCGTACCAAGTAAAATACCAATTGATTTAGGGGAGTTGAGTTGCATCTCTATTCTTTATTGTTGTTATTAACAATCCGAAAGTAACAGAAGTATTATTTCACCACAAATAAAACGAAATTAACGGCTGNTTTCCCGCTATAAACAGTGATCAAACTCTTTAAAATAAAAAACAAGCCATTGATTTATAGTAACTTTAAATTATTTTGTGTAGTTTTATAATTTTTAACGTAAAGCTGATTGTCAGATTAACTGTATTAAAAACAACCATGCACGACCTTTTGCCTATACATCCCAGCCTAAGAGCTGATCTACCCTGCATGTTCAATATTCATTTGCTTTAACAAAAGCCGTATTTATTTGATTAAGCAACAATGTTGCAGGAGAACGCATGCAAACTACCCCACCCGGTGATGCACCATCAAACACGCATAAGGATGCTCAAAGCTACGAGCAACTTCACAAGCCGAGTTCAGAGTTTAATACTCGCGACGAGTATCTCGAACATGAATTACAGATTATGCAGCCTAAACGCTGGCGTCCTAATTTACCGTTTAGAGATTACCGATTTGAATTTGAAGACACCATTCCTGCAATGGCGGGTACTATTGGTAAAGTCGTTATGGTGGGGGCTATTGCAGCAACATTTGCAGCACCTCTTGGTTTAAGCGATGCGTTTGTTTTAGAAAACGTGCGCTACGAATTACTCATTGTTTCTATTTTTATCATTTTGTTTTCAGGCTTTATTTTACCTACAGCCAACTTGGCTGGTACTCACGGCCCACTTATTCCGTTAATTCCTATTGTTGTTGCTGCAGGCGGTCACCCTATGGCGTTTGGCTTACTCATTGGTGCCTTTGGCTTTATTTTAGCCATAACCAAGGGAGGAAGTATGCTCGCGCGTCTAACCAGTAAAGGTGTGTGTGGCGGGCTACTCATTTATTTAGGTTTTATTGGTACTATTTCGCAGGTTAAAAAGCTGTTTGCCTGGGCTGAAGCCATTGATATGGCACATATTGCGTTTATTGTTATTTTAGCCACCATTTTATTGTATGCGCTATTAGAGCACTTTAAAAAGCGTTGGTTAGCCGTACCGTTAAGCTGCCTTATTGGTGGTGTGGTTGCCTTTGCTTTAGGTGCACCGTTTGAGTTTCATACTGCACCGGGTTTACCAAATATGAACCCAGCTTACTGGTGGGGTGAAAACACGGGCTGGATGCTAGGTTTACCAACACTTGAAAGCTTTGTTGTTGTACTCCCGTTTGCAGTGCTTGCCGTTGCCATGTGGTCGCCAGATTTTTTAGGTCATCGAGTATTTCAAAAAATAAGCTATCCGCAACGTACTGAAAAAGTACAAATGAATATCGACGACACCATGCTGAGCGCATCGGTTAGACAAACATTTGGCTCACTTGCCGGTGGTGCTAACTTTGCGTCCTCTTGGGGTACTTATATTGTGCCTGCCGCTATTGCTAAACGCCCTATCCCTGCTGGCGCTATTTTAACTGCATTATTTTGTATTATTGCTGGTTTATGGGGTTACCCTATGGATTTAGCAATTTGGCAGCCTGTATTGTGTGTAGCGCTTATTGTTGGGGTGTTTATCCCGCTACTTGAAGCTGGCATGGAAATGACGCGCGAAGGTAAAACGACGCAATCCGCCGCTATTGTGGTGTTTGCTTCGACCTTGGTTAATCCTGCTTTTGGTTGGTCACTTACTATGTTACTTGATAACTTAGGGCTGATTGGCTGTAAAGAGCGCAGCGCTGAGCTAACTAAAATGAGCCGCTGGGTGATTCCACTTATTATGTTTGTGTTACTTACCACTGTAATGGCAATTGTAGGCATGTTACCCGGTATACCTGCGTTAATGGCTGACTTTAGGCATTAACCTTTAGCTATTACATCTCATATTTACCCACAAAAAAGCACGGCAATTGCCGTGCTTTTTAATACGTGATTTTTAATACACACGGTTAAGCAATTACTGCCAAGAACGCTCAGTCGCTAGTTGTTTTTCAAACGCATCAATTTGTGGGTTTAGCGTTTCGGTTACACCAATAAAGTCTAAACCACTTAACAAACGTTCTTTTACCTCTTTACTAATATCAAAACTAATTGGTGCAAACTTACTGCTTGTTAGTGTTTGATTTTCAAGGTCGATTTCAATGTTAATATCGTCGTGCTGCTCGCTAAGTACAAACAGTTGCTCAAGCGTGTCGGCAGGTAACGCTATGGCTAACATTTGGTTGTTACCACAGTTATTAAAGAAAATATCTGCAAAGCTTTCAGCTAAAATAACTTCAAAGCCATATTGCTTCAGCGCCCATGGCGCGTGCTCACGAGATGAGCCACAACCAAAGTTGTCGCGCGTTAATAATATTTGCGCGCCTTGGTAGCATGGGCGGTTTAAAATAAAGTCAGGGTTTGGCTCGTCGTTATCTAGGTAACGCCAATCATAAAACAATGCCGCATCAAAGCCTTCGCGGCTAGTTGATGTTAAAAACTGCTTAGGGATAATTTGGTCAGTATCTACATTGTTTTTATCAAGTGGGGCCATTAAGCCACTAAAAAATACGCTCATTAGGCTTCTCCTCTAATATCAACAAAGTGACCATGTATTGCAGCGGCTG